>NZ_JBOKRY010000017.1:0-62115 GCF_051972595.1 Simiaoa sp.
TTTCGAGAAAATATCACCACCTCCCGACAAACATCTTCGGAAGGACATTCCATCCACCGTGGGCGTTCTGTTTACTGATTCCACTAAAATTCATCGAATAACAGGAAATAGTGGAATTATTGTTTTGGGAGTAAATAATTTCCTCCATAATTGCAGAAAAGATCTAAAACAGAGGAATTGCTTCTTTTATAGAACTTTTTTCTATTCATTTTCCACCATTTTCATTAGTTTAAGGCCGTTTTAGAGGAAACCAGTAGCCTGCAGTTGGGGTAAGGACAAGCAGACTCTAAGCAGCCGTCGGTACCATAGCGTCCCAAGGGACGCATTGCGAGGGTATTGTCCTCGCTTATGTACCGCTACGGTCTGCGTCCGTAAGCGAATCGTGCTAAAGCACGCGCGGGTCTGCGGTTCTTAGCCCCAATGCGGGCTGCTGAGATTCGTCACATCCGCAATGAGCCACGCTATTCATAAGATTGTCAGCAAAAAACGCTGCCAATCTTATTTCATATCGCGGCGTTCGCCGCATCACGGCATAAGTAAAGACAGCGATTTGTGCGCAAGCGCCCATCGCTGTCTTCACTATGCCTATGCGCGGCTCATTGCTCGCGTAACTCTCAAGTCAATTCCATATTGCGGTCAATACATGTTCTCCGGTCATCTGGACAACAGTGTCTGCGGTGATGATCTGACCACTGTACTCCCAGCCGGCGAAGGTACTGCCCTCTTTTACCGGAGTGGGAAGTTCGCCGTAATTTTCTCCGAAGGTCACCTGTTTGGATTCTGTAGCGGAGCCGTCGACATCTGTGCCACCATCATAGTCGAATTTCACGGTAATCTGTGCAGGAACCCAGTGCGCTGTCAGAGTCATATCGCCGGTGACTTTCTCAGACTGAAAATACCACAGCACCGTCTCTCCTTCTTTTTCCGTATACCAGCCGTCAAAGGTATAACCCGGCTTATAGGGGTTTTCGGGCTCGGTAAGGAATTCCCCGTAGCGGACCTTCTGGGCTGCCACTTCACTTCCTCCATCCGTATCGTAGATAATATTGAATCCGCCACGCACAGCAAAGAAAATGATCATTCCCACGATCACCACGATCAGGGCACCGATCAGTCCGTCCAGAATACGGATCGGGACATCCTTACTTCCATAAATACCGCGGCCGAACCATTTCCCCTTCTGGCGGACCGGCTCCTGCGTCTGGCCCGTCATTTCTGACGATGTGGTGACTTCTGCTGCCTTTTCTTCTGTATTCTCTGTTGTCACTTGTTCCTGATTCATAGTTTTTCCTTTTTCTAATCTGTCATAAGCAATTTCTATAATGTTACGGGGTTAGACCTTTTGACCCTGGTCTCTTTCTCTGTCAATATACAGAAAACATCCTTTACCTGCAAGCAGTCACGGATGTTTTCTATGGGGGGTCTTATGTCATTACTTTCTTACCAGGTACTTTCTCATATCGATCGCACAGGCAACCAGAATGATGAGACCCTTGATCACATACTGCATGTTCATGTTGATGGACAGGAAGTTCAGTGCTACGAAGATGATTCTTAAGAGGAATACACCAAGTACGACACCGCTGATCTTACCGGTACCACCTACAAAGGAGACACCGCCGATAACGCAGGCTGCAATAGCATCACACTCGTAGTTCAGTCCGGTATTTGCTGTATTGGAACCGATACGGGAGGACTCGATGAAACCGGTCAGACCGTACATGGCACCTGCCAGTGTGTGTACTAAAATGGTGGTTCTCATTACGTTAACACCGGATACTTTTGCTGCCTCAGGATTGGAACCTACTGCGAACATGTTCTTACCGAAGGTGGTCTTGTTCCAGACGAACCACATGATGATAACGATCAAGGCTGCCAGCCATACATAGTTGGGAATGGCAATTCTCGCACCGCCGGCATTGAAGGAGATCACGCTTCCTTTTACCACATCGTTGAAGTGCTGGTCGAGACCGGACAGAGGCTGTCCGTTATTGCCGTTGATCATGATGTACATTAACAGTAAACCGTATACGATCAACTGCGTAGCCAGAGTTACGATGAAAGGATGCAGCTGGAACTTCGCTACGAAGAAACCATTGACCCATCCTACGATACCACCCACCAGTAATACGATCAGGATCACCAGAGGGATCGGGAGTACCGGAAGGTTCGGGAACATCTTGGTAGCATAAGACACGGACTGCATCAGGGATGCCGTGATACATGCGGTCAGTCCTACCACACGTCCTGCGGACAGGTCGGTACCGGTCAATACGATACATCCTGCGATACCACAGGCAATGGGAAGGTTCGCTGCGGACAGGCTGATAATGTTGACAATGGAAGCCGCCGACAGGAAATTGGAGTTCTGGATGTAAGTGTAAATGATTGCTACGATCAGCAGGATGTATAAGGCATTGTTAAGGAAAAATTCTTTCCAGTAGGTCTTCTTGTCTCTGCTGTCCAGCTTCTTGTAGTCTGCAAAATTTTGCTTTACGCCGTTAATTTTATTCTGAATTGCTTTGCCGGGATTCATACGCATATCCTCCTATACATATTTTGCAGCAAGAGACATGATCTCTTCCTGTGTCGTATTTTTGGCATCTACTTCTCCTGCCAGCTTACCGCCGCTCATGACAAGAATTCTGTCACATACACCCAGCAGTTCCGGCATCTCCGAAGATACCATCAGGACAACTTTGCCCTTGTTCGCCAGATCGATGATCAGCTGGTAGATCTCGTATTTTGCACCTACATCGATACCTCTGGTAGGCTCATCCAGCATCAGCACCTCCGGCTCTGTGAGAAGCCATCTGCCGAGGATAACCTTCTGCTGGTTACCACCGGACAGTGACCGGATCTTCGTCTTCTGGGAAGGTGTCTTGATATGCATGGCATCGATAGCCCATGCGGTGTCCTTCTCCATGGATTTATCACTCAGATAAAATCCTGCTTTTTTATGTTTCTTCAGGCTGGAGATCACCGTGTTCTCCCGGATATTCAGGATTCCGAAGATACCGGTGGCACGACGCTCCTCCGTCAGAAGTGCAAAACCGTTTTTAATAGATTCTCTGGCATTGCGGTTTCTGACCTCTTTGCCATCTAATTTGATCACACCATCTTTTCTGGTGGCTACGCCGAAGATATTCTCTAACGTCTCTGTTCTGCCGCTGCCATCCAGTCCTGCCAGTCCCACGATCTCGCCCTTTCTTGCCTGGAAGGATACATCCTCTAATAAGGAGTATCTCGCGCTTAAGTGTTCTACCTCCAGTGCTACTTCCCCGGGCTTATTGGTCTTCGGGGGGAACTGGTTGGTCAGTTCACGACCTACCATGAGTTTGATGATCTTGTCTGTGGTCAGATCTTTGGCAGGTTCCGTTGCGATCCAGGTACCGTCACGCATGACAGTTACCTCATCTGCAATCTTCAGAATCTCTGCCATCTTATGAGAAATATAAATAATACCGCATCCTCTGTCTCGAAGCATATTGATGATCTTGAACAGATGCTCCACTTCTTCTTCCGTCAGGGATGAAGTAGGTTCGTCGAATACAATGATTTTGCTGTTGTAAGATACCGCTTTGGCGATCTCAACCATCTGCCTTTGTGATACCGGCATCGTACTCATGATTCTCTTGGGATCTACGGCAATCCCCAGTTCTTCAAAAATGTTGTTGGTGTCTTCCAGCATTTTATGCTCGTTGACCATGATACCTGCTGTCATGGGATAACGGCCCAGCCAGATATTATCCATGACGTTTCTCTTCAGTGCCTGGTTCAGTTCCTGATGAACCATGGCCACTCCGTTGTTCAGTGCTTCTCTGGAATTTTTGAAATTAACTTCCTTGCCTTCCAGTTCGATTTTGCCTGCATCCTTACTGTAAATGCCGAACAGACACTTCATTAAGGTGGATTTACCGGCGCCGTTCTCTCCCATGAGCGCGTGTACCGTTCCTTTTTTTACGGTAAGGGATACATGATCCAGTGCCTTTACGCCGGGGAATTCCTTGCATATGTCTGTCATCTGAAGCAATACTTCCTGTCCCATACGCATCCTCCTATACATAAAGAGCGGCCGCTGCCCGATGCAGCAGCCGCTTCTTTTATTTACTTGTTATTCAGATCATTCTCCGGTGTAAGTAGCGTAAGGGATGTAGATCTTGTTGCTAACCTTCTCAGAGATGTTGAAGCTGTCGGTATCTGCCATCAGTTCCTTACCACCCTGGATGTTCTTAGCCAGGTAAGCAATACCGTTTGCCATACCTTCTGCATCCTGCTTGATGGTACCGGTCATCTTGCCATCTGCGATCAGCTGCTTAGCTGCGTCAGTTGCATCAACACCGAATACAGGAATGGTTGTGCATTTGCCATCGCCTAAGTTGTAGCCCTTGTCGTTCAGAGCGGAGATAACGCCTTCAGCCATACCGTCGTTGTTGCAGATAACCAGCTCGATCATGTTACCAGCGGACTCATTGTACTGAGACAGGTTGGTGGTCATGTAGTTGTTAGCTGCGGTTGCGGACCAGTTACCGTCCTGGTCAACCTGATACTTATCGGTATTGGATGCATCGAAGTACTCCAGAGCGGGCTTGCCTGCTGCGGTGATCACTGCATCTGCATCTTCTACGCCGTACTGGGTACGATAGATTGCTTCTACGTTACCTAACTGACCCATGAACATTGCGTAGCTGATCTTGCCGTCGCCGTTTAAGTCGATAGTGTCAAAGTTATCTACTACATACTGACCTACCAGCTTACCCTGCATATGACCTGCTTCGGGAGCATCGGTTCCAACGAATGCACACTTGTCATAGCTGCCTAATACCTTACCTTCATCCTCATCGGACTCAACCGCACGGTTGAAGAAGATAACAGGGATTCCAGCTGCGCTTGCCTTGTCAACGATAGCCTGGGAAGCGTCTACGGAACCGGATGTTACGATGTTGACGATCAGAAGGTTGGTACCCTGTGCGATAGCGGTATCGATCTGCTCGTTCTGGGTGGTCTGGTTACTGTTGCCGTCGTAGTTCTGGAACTTGATGCCTGCTTCGGTAAGAGCGCTGTCTAATGCGGTACGTACGCTGGAGATGTATGTATCACTGTAAGTGTAATAGAATACTCCTACATTCAACTCTCCCTTTCCTCCGCCGCTCTTTCCGCACGCTACGAGGCTGAGCATCATAATGCCGACCAACAGCAGTGACATGAACTTTTTCATATGAAATACCTCCTTGTTTTGATGAAAATGTATGTGTTTCATCTCTTGATGAGGTAATTATATGGCATCTTGTACAAAAAAGATATGCAAAATCTTACGAATGGGGTTAGAAATTATACTATTCTGTACACATTTTGTTCATGTTTTGTACACTTTTTTACACTTTGCATGACATTACCGTATATTTTTGTACCTAAAATATCCCTTTTACAATATTTTCTAATATCCTTCTTCTTCAAAAGAGAACAATATCTTCTGACTCTCCCGTTCATACATGTTCTCTCTGGTCACGATGGTGGTGGCTGTATCTATCACACTGGAGCCGCCCGTCTGACCACCTAACAGATTCGCTGCCGTCTCCACTCCCAGATATCCCATAGCATAGGGATTCTGCACGATCAGTGCATCCACTTCCCCTGTCTCTAACATGCCCACGGAGACCACGTTGGAATCAAATGCCACTACCTGTGTCCGTTCTCCCCTGTCCAGATCCCGGATCGCCCAGCCCACGCCGAGACTTGTCCATTCATTAAAGGTCACCACCACGTTGATCCTTTGATCCGTCAGAAGCATCTCCTTTGCTCCCGCCCTGGCATCCTCCGTGGTAGACAGCACATTGATGGTGGTAATCTCCTTAACTCTGGGGTCCTGCTCCACCGTCTGACGAAATCCCAGCTCCCGCTGCTGTCCGTTAGCGGAATTGACATCGTAATTCACGATGCCGATATACAATTCGTCCTCCTCCACAGCCAACGCGGCTTCCGCTGCTTTCACACCCGCCTGCAAATTGTTCGTTCCGATACGGCAGCTTACCATGCTGCTGTTAACATCACTGTCTATGACGACGATCTTAATTCCTCTCTGGGCAGCCTGATCGATGATCTCCGCATTGGCATTGTAATCCACGGCAGAAAAAATGATCACATCCACCCCGTCCTCCATAGCCTGACGGACCATCTCATTCTGGGTCTCATAGTCCTCTTCCGATGCCGGACCGTCAAACGTAACATTCAGATTGTATTCCGTAGCTGCCGCCCGGGCACCTGCAAAAACGCTTTTCCAAAAAGCGCTCTCCGTGGACTTCACGATCATAGCCACCTGGGTCTTCCCGGTCTCTGTGTCTTTCCCGCAGCCGCCCATACTCATGAGCAATAAAATTCCCATAAGAAGCAGGGTCAGTATTTTTTTTATTTTTCGTTTTCTCATACTTTCTCCCATCCTGCCGCTGCTTTCTCTTCCACCTTCGGCATCCGTATGATCACAGTGGTGCCTTCATCCAGTTCACTTTCTATGGTCAGACCGTATTCTTTTCCGAAATAGATCTTGATCCTGTCGTTGACATTTTTGATACCGATGCCGGAATTGTCTCCCGGCTCCTTGTGAAGAATCGACCGGCACTGTTCCTCGGACATGCCGACACCGTTATCCTCTACCCTAAAGATCACGTCATCGTTCTCGCTGTATATCCGGATCAGAATATGCCCTTCATCCACCATACGGTCCAGCCCGTGATAGATGGCATTTTCAATAATGGGCTGTAACGTGATCTTATTACAATAATATTGCAGGCAGTCCTCCTCCACCAAAAACTCATAGGAGAACTGATTCTTATAACGAAAGTTCTGGATCTTCAGATAACTTCTGGCATGCTCCACTTCTTTTTCAATGGTGATCAGTTCGTGTCCCTTACTGATGCTGATGCGGAACAGCTTTGCCAGAGCATTGACCATCTCCACGGCATCCTGGCATCGTTCTTCCTCGCAGAGCCACCCGATGGCATCCAGCGTATTATATAAGAAATGAGGATTAATCTGTGCCTGCAATGCCTTCAATTCCGTTTTTCGTAAGGAGATCTCTTCCTGACGCACCTGATTCATCAATTTTTGAATCTTTCTTACCATATGTTCATAGGACTGGGACAGCGCCTCGATCTCCGAGGTGCCTTCCACCGGCTGATAGACATACCCCGCTGCATCTCTCTCGAACTCTTCCATCGCCCGGATCAGACGCTGTGCCGGATTGGTCACCAGTCTGGAGACCAGGAAGCTTATCACCATGGTAGCGAACAGAATGATGGCTAACATCACACAGATATTTCCCACAAGCTCCATCTCTTTGGCTGTCACCAGTTCACTGATGTAGCTGACACCCACCACCTTCCAGTCACAATTATCGAGTGTCCGGACGCTGCAGATCAGCTCCTTTGTCTCAAAAGAACCGTTGTGGCTCAGATCCAGACCGTCCGTGGCTTCCGTCTTCAGCCCGGAGTACAACAGCTGCTGTTGAGGATGATAGATGATCTCTCCTTTACTGTCCGCGATAAAACAGTACCCGTGCTGGCCGATTCCTACATTGTCCACATAATCCGATATTTTAGAGAAACGGATATCGATGACCACCCGAAGTTTCTCTCCGTCTGCTCCCGGGATCTCCTGCAGTACCGATACCACCCATGGATAATAATTCTGTAACAGAGATTCCACATGGGGATCCGACAGATAGAGCACCCCCTGCTCATAGGAATCCAGTGGAATATATGACAGATCCTTCAGATAATGTTCTTTTAAAGTATGCTCTCCCGTATGGGAATCCACAAGTCTCCCCTGTTCATCATAGATATAGACAGCCACCAGATCCGACCGGACATTGCACAACGTCTCCAGCGTCTGATCCGTATTTCCTTCGTTTCCTGTCATCCTCTGTTCGATCAGGCTCATGATCTCCTGCATATCCCCGATGTAATTGGAGATGGCGTTGGATGCCTGAGTCACTGCCTGCTCACTGCTTGTCTGTGCCGCCTGCTTCATGCTTTCAACATAAAGAGAAAAAAAGTAAAAAGTCGACCATAGCAAAAACAATGTGACCAGACCTACCACCAGTATTGTGATGATAAAAGAAAGGGATATCTTTCGTTTCTTCATATCTTATTCTTTCTCCTGTCGCATAGCATTGGGCGATACTCCACAATATTTCTTAAAACAGTAACTGAAATAATGCTGGTCGCTGTAACCACAGCGCTCCGCGATCTCACGCATCTTCATGGAGCTGCCAAGTACCAGTTCTCTCGCCGTCTCAATTCTCTTTTTTGTCAGCAGATCCACAAAACTTGCTCCGGTCTCCTTTTTGATCAGGGCGCTGAGGTAATTAGGACTCACATGAATACTGCTGCTGACACCCACCAGTGACAGAGACGGATCCCCATACTCCTTGTCGATGATCTGCATGGCCTTCTCACACAGAATCTGGCTGCTCTTTTTCTTGCCTGCATTGACCAGTTCCCAGACTTCCAGACACAACGCAGTGAAGCGGTCTCTGGATTCCCGTACCGGGCCTTCCAGCATGGCAAACCGTTGGAACAGTGCGCTGTCATCCGTTACTGTATAAGCGATACGGATCAGTGCCGAAGACATTTGGAAGATCAGGAATTTGCATTTTAAGGCAGCATCCTGTCCGGTCTCCAGTCTGTCGAAAACATCTTTCAGATACTGTTCCAGTTCTTCTCTGGAGCCGCCCCGGATCAGACTTTCCATCTGTGTCACACACTCCGCTGACAGTTCCATATCCATGGTGTTGTCCCGTTCTTCATCCGCAATATAATGAATATTGCTCTCTCCGGGCTTACAATACCCCAGTGCACTCATGGCACCTCTGTATGCCTCATGACATTCCCCAAGATGCTCCCTGACACGGCTGACACCGATATGGCAATGCATCCCCAGAATACGTTCCGTACTTTGTGTCATCTCTCCTACCGCAATATGCAGATACCGTTCGAAGGAAGCCGGGGTTGCTGCCAGCACCGCAATGATCCTGCCGTCCATCGCAAAACTGTAATGCTTCATATATTTCTGCAGGATCATATCCACCGAATGTACCAGTTTGAGACTGGTCCGGTTCTGTCCTTCCTGATCTTCTACCTTAATTGCAAGCACTGCATAATGAAAGTCATTATTACGATCTTTCAAAAATCCGTTTCGGATCGCCAGCTCCGTCAGATGTTCTTCCCGTTCGGCGCTGTCAAAATTCACATAGTCATCCAGAAGAAGCGGCATAAAAAACTGCTGTAACCCGGGGTCATCGTATTTTCTCGCATCGAATTCCGCAAAGATCCCATCGATCTTTTGCTTGATCTTCTTCAATTCTTCCGTCAGATCCGTCATAGTGATGGGTTTTAACATATAGCTGATGATATTGTACTGGATCGCCTGCTGGGCATAGGAAAATTCATCGAAGCCGCTCAAGAAAGCAATCTGCGTCGTCGGCCGCACCTCTCTCACCTGTCTGGCGAGTTCAATTCCGGATACGAAGGGCATCCGGATATCCGTCAGTAACAGATCCGGTTCTTCCCGTTCTACCAGTTCCAGTGCTTCAATACCGTTTTCCGCTTCTCCCACGACCCGAAAGCCGATGCTTTCCCAGTCGATTTTCCGTATGATAGCTCTGCGTAATTCTTCTTCATCGTCTGCGACTACAATTGTATACATAACTCTTCCTCTCTGATATGTATGATTATGATGTCGGGGGCAAAAGCCCCCGACTCTGATGCCTACGAATTGTTCCGTGCTACGCACTCTCACGTCTCCGCTCCGCTTCGGTCCGTGCTAAACATGTGCCACTGGCACATAGCACCCTACCCTCTATTCGCATATCGTGGGATTATCATCCCACTTTTATGCTCATATCGGGGCGGGTCCTAAGGTCTTTCACCCACTTATGAGCAAGCTCATGTGGGTTTAGACCTTTTGACCCTGGCATCATGATTATTATTTTAACGTAAGTATCTTCCCCGCAAACGCAATGGGAAGGGATATTTTTCTGGTGCTGTCTTCGCCCTCAAACAGGATTTCGGCAATGCTGCCGTCTCCGGATACAGATACGATCCTGCCGGTTCCGTATTTCTGATGCAGAATCTTTCGTCCGGGTCCGCAGGCACAGATACAGGCTTCCACCTCTTTAGGAGACAGCTTCTGCATCTTTTTGTCCGATGTTTTTAGCAACGAGCCTCTGGTTCCGACAGCCGTACCGGTCCTTCTTACAGCATTTAGCGACGTCGTTTTCTCAAACACTTCTCTGGAGAAAGCCGAGGTCAGATTCGGACCAAAGGTAAACACATACAGCTGTTCCTTCGCTCTCGTCATCCCCACATAATAAAGCCTTCTCTCTTCCTCATAGGCATTTGCCTCCGGAGAATCCGGTGCACAGCCCCTTGGTGGAATCTGGGAAGGGATCACTCCCGCCAACATATCTGCCAGATACACTCTGTCGTATTCCAGCCCCTTGCTGGAATGGATCGTGGACAAGATAAAATTACTCTTCGGATCCCCGCAGCCCTCTCTTATCATCTCCTGCAGTGTCTTAAGTCTCGCCGGAAAATCAAACAGACTGTTCTCCTGATCCCCCAGTGCCTTTAAAATCTCCGCCTTACCGCTATCCAACCCATGGCTATCCATGAATTCCTGATAGCCCATATAATTCAGGATCCGGTATATAGCCTTTCCCGCCGGCTCGTAACGCATATTGTCCAGATGGGTTGCCAGTGCCTTGCACTGTTTTCTGGTATAGACGCTCACTCCGTCCATCTCCGCCACCGTGTCTAACAATGTCAGTCTCCTGGTGTTGGCATTCACCGCTTCCGTTGCCGCCATTTTGCTGATACCGGCACCCATTTTATAATAAATCCGGAGAAATGTCTCTCCATCCCAGGGATCTAAGGATAACTGAATGAAATCACAGATATCGTTGACCACCGGATGAGAAAAAAAGGTCATATCCGAATTTTTCACCCGGTAAGACAGTCCCTTTCGTTCCAACAGGTCTATCAGGGGAAGTGCGCTTTCGTTGTTCCGGTACAATACCGCTGTCTCCTGCTCGCAGTCCTGCGCCACCTTCAGCAGATAATTGTACTGTCCCTGTCTGGACACTGCCTTGATCTCTGTAACACAGCCGCCGGCTTCCCTGGCTGCGGTCATCTTCTTCGGATGCCTGTTTTTGTTCCGCCGGATCAGGGCATCCGCCGCCCGGACAATCTCCTGTCTGCTGCGGTAATTGGTCTCCATGAGAAGAAGCCTCGCTCCCCGGTGCCTGTCCTCAAAAGAAATAAACGCCTGCGGGTATGCTGCCCGGAATCCATAGATACTCTGATCTTCATCTCCCACCATGAACAGATTCCGGCTCTGCGCCGCCAATAAATCGATCATATCATGCTGTATCCTGGAAGTATCCTGTGCTTCGTCCACGCAAAAGTACCGATACTGCTCCCTGAAATGCCCTAACACCTCCGGATACTGCTCTAAGATCCGCAGGGCATAGATCATCTGGTCGTCGTAATCAATCATTTGCATCTGTCGGAGTTTATTGTTATATGTACGAAATATCTCCGGGAACTTGTCTACATCTGTATCCATTTCCCCAATCTCTTTCGGGGTCAGGCGCATATTCTTCGCATAGGTAATGTCTAACTGTGTCTCTTTGATGTCATTCTCCGTGGCATATTTACCCGTCACTTCCAAAAATGACTGTTTGATGACAGCCACAGCTTCCTTATCTGCCACCTGAAACGGTGTTTTCCCGGTACGCCGTGCAAAATATTGCAACACCTTCTGGGAAATACCATTAATGGTGCGAAACTCCAGCCGCTCTGCATCCGCCTCTCCAAACATCCCCGCGAAACGCCTGCGCATATCATTCGTTGCCGCCACGGTATAGGTCACCGTCAGGATTGACTCCGGTGTTATTCCCAGGCAGTAGATCATATAGCCCAGTCTGCTGACCAGTACGGTGGTCTTACCACTTCCCGGAACTGCAAGCAGAAGTACCGGCCCTTCTGTGGCCTGTACTGCCTGCATCTGCTGCTCATTTAACTGTATGTGATAGTTCTGAACAAATTCCGTAAAAGTCAATCCATTGTCCCACTTTCCGCCCTTAACTTCTTCACCTTTTTTTGCTTGTATTATTTTACCATGTTGTGTGCCGGACAGCAACCCTGCGTTGATTCTATCTCTCCAGCATATTTTCAATAAAGATCCCATACCCCCTGGTGCTGTCCTGCACAAGAACATGGGTGACTGCTCCGATGAATTTCCCGTTCTGAATAATAGGGGCGCCGCTCATGCCCTGGACGATGCCTCCGGTCAGAGCGATCAGTTCCGGGTCGGTCACTTTCAGTTCGATCCCCCGGTTTACATTGTCATGATCTAAGTGTACATCCGTGATCTCAATATTGTAATATCTGGTGGTACCGTCCACAGTACACAAAATCTGTGCCGGACCTTTTTCAATCTCCTGTTTTAATCCGATGGGCAGTGCTTCTTCCGTGCCCAGTGCCAGGGCTTTGTTATTACACTTACCGAAAATCCCACGGACGCTGTTGCTGGTAATGTCCCCAAGGATCCGCTCATCGTTATAGACGATCATTCCCGTCATCTCCCCCGGATGCCCGGCAGTCCCTTTCTGGATTGAAATGATCTCTGTCTGATACAGTGTTCCGTCATTCATCTCCATCAGGGTACTGGTATCCACATCGTTGATCCCATGCCCCAGGGCTCCGAAATTCCCCCGGCTGTCAATATAAGTCATAGTACCCACGCCCTGTGCATTGTCACGGACCCAGACTCCGATCTTATATTTTCCGCTTTGGTCACGCACCGGACAGATCTTCACATCGAAGCATTCTTCCCCTCTGCGGATCGTGAGAATCTGCTCTGCACCGTCACCGTTTTCAATCCGCGAGATCAGATCGTCTTTTTCGGTAATTTCCTCACCGTTTAACTTCAGCACGTAGTCACCGCTTTTTACAATATTTTTTGCCGGTGATACTTTCTCTCCGCCCGCAGAGCGAAACTCACCGGTACCTACCACCAGCACCCCTTCAGTCTTCACATAGATTCCGATGGGCACCCCCACCGGGATCAGCTCCTGATCTTCGATCACCCGGATACCTACCTGTTTGAGCGGCAGGATCCCGAACAGCTTCACCTGCATCTGAAGCGTGTCCGGACTTCCGGTCTTCATGGTCACCGGGCGGCTTAAGTCCACGCTCACCGCACCTTCCGGGATATTGCTCTGTCCCTGTCTGCTGACGTTTAATATCTCACCTTTTGCGGGAATATCCAGTTCCAGCGCCTCTTCCGATCCTGCCCTTACATGCAGGATGGACGGAATGCTGCTGTCCACCAGATAATAGCCATATCCCATAAGTCCTGCGCCTGCCAACAGCAGCATAACGCAAAGGCAGGCCCGGTAAATCCGCAATCTGCGCACCTTTTGCTTCCAGTGCTGCAAAATAACGACTGCATCTTCACCTGCCTGCCTTTTTACTTTTTCCGTCTCTGTGATCCAAAGCTTCATACACATTCCCCCACTGCATTCTGTGTTACTGCTGTATAGGGTATAGTGTGCGTCGCATTTGTATTTTTAACCTGAAACCATGGGAAAACGTATCTTACAGTTTTATCCAGATCATCCACATATGATCACATTGCTGCTGTTCTTATACTCCTGGGGGCAGCTGTCCGTAAGGATCGTACCGCCCTGAAAAGACCCGAAAGTCACTGAACTGACATTACCGAATTTGGAATGATCCGCCAGAATAAAACATTCTCTGCACTGTCCCATGGCTGTCTTTTTCACCATAGCTTCATTCATATCCGGTGTAGTCAGACCGTTCTGTCTGCTGATGCCGTTGGTGCCAAAAAATCCCTTGGTAAAATGATAGCTTTGTAAATTCACCAGTGCCTGGTTGCCTACCACAGCTTCGGTGGAACCTTTTAGTTCTCCACCTACCAGATAGACACGGAATCCTGCCGCCGCCAGAGCTTTGGCATGGGCTACCGCATTGGTCACGAAGGTCGCACTCTTCTCCGTCAGATACGTAAGCATACACGCCGTGGTGGTTCCTGCGTCGAGATAGACAAAATCCTCCGGTCCGATCAGGGATGCTGCCTTTGCTGCCACCAGCTGTTTTTCTTCCACATTGACTGCAGCCTTCTGCTCTACGGTAGGTTCGTGGGTCACAACGGTGCGGTCACATGCCACTGCACCTCCGAATACTTTCACCAGCTTCCCGGCATTGTGCAGTGCTGTGATGTCACGGCGTACCGTAGACTCGGAAGTATTTAACAGTTCCTTGACTTCCGCCACCGTAATACTGTTTTTTTCTTCCAGTAATTTCAAAATAATGTCATAACGTTGTTCTGTCAGCATAGATTATTGTTTTCTCTTTCTTTTGTCACATCTGTCTCCAGAATGATCTTCCGCACGGGAAGAATGCTTCCGGGAGACATGGATAATTCATCCACACCCATAGCAAGAAACCGTCTGGTCAGTGTCTGATCCGCCCCCAGCTCTCCGCAGATGCCTGCCCAGATACCTGCCTTATGCGCATTGTCCACCACCATCTGTATCATGCGTAACACCGCGGGATGATGAGGATCGTAGAAAGCATCCAGCTTCGGATTCTGCCTGTCGATAGCAAGGGTGTACTGGGTCAGATCGTTGGTACCGATGCTGAAAAAATCCACTTCTTTTGCCAGTTCTTCACTCATCATAACCGCTGCCGGAGTCTCGATCATAATACCCTGCTTCGGTTCTCCGCATGCCACGCCCTGCTCTGTCAGTTCCCGCTTCACTTCTGCCACGATCTCCTTGATCCGGTGTACTTCATCCACACTGATGATCATGGGATACATGATGGAGATGTTGCCGAAGGCACTGGCGCGGAACAGTGCGCGCAGCTGGGTCTTAAAAATCTCCGGTCTGGTCAGACAGATACGGATGGCCCGACATCCCATTGCCGGATTCTCCTCCGGTTCCATCTCGAAGTAGTCACATTTTTTATCTGCACCGATGTCCAGAGTACGGATGATCACGGGCTTACCTGCCATGGTCTCCGCCACGGTACGGTAGATCTGGAACTGCTCTTCCTCCGTGGGGAAGGTCTCTCTCTCCAGATAGATAAATTCACTTCGAAACAGTCCGATACCGCCGGCATCGTTCTGCAGTACCGCCGCCAGATCCTTGCTGTTACCTATATTAGCATAGAGCATGATCTTCTTACCGTCAATAGTGACATTTTCTCTTCCCTTCAGGGTCTTTAGCAGTTCTTTCTTCTCCTGTTCTTCCTGCTTTAACTGCTGCATTTTGCTCAAAGTCTCTTCATCGGGATCCACATAGATGCAGCCGCAGCGTCCGTCTACAATGCCAAGCTTTCCGTCAATTGCCTCACTTAAAGGAATATCGGTGCCGATCAGTGCCGGAATACTCATGGTACGGGCGAGGATCGCCGTATGGGAATTCACGGAACCGTGTACGGTCACGAAGGAAAGTACAAGATCCTTGTTCAGCTGAACCGTCTCGGAGGGAGCCAGGTCGTCTGCCACGATGATCACCGGCTCTTTAGAAGCTACCACGCCCGCTGTTCTTCCGCCCAGTACACTTAGTACCCGCTCAGAGATATCCTTGACATCCGCAGATCTGGCTCTCATGTAATCATCCTCCATGGAGGCAAACATCTGGGCGAAATTATCTCCGGTGGATGCCACCGCATACTCTGCATTCACCTGTTGCATACGAATAATGTTCTCAACGGATTCGTTATAGTCATCATCTTCCAGCATCATCCGGTGAATCTCAAAAATAGCGGCATTGGCTTCTCCTACTTCTTTCAAAGCCTTCTGATACAGCCCCTGCAGCTGCTCCATAGCTGTCTGTTTTGCCTGTCTGTAACGTTCGATCTCCCGGTCGGAATTTTCGATCTTGACACGTTTTACCTGCTGTTCGTCTTTTTTATGAACACTGATTCTGCCAATGGCGATTCCGCCGAATACGCTTTTTCCCTGGTAGACTTCCATGGCTCTTCTCCTCTCCTGCCGATTCCGCTTGCTCTGTTTTAGAGGTTTGCCTTTACAAACTCAGTAACTGCTGTATAGGCTGCCTCCTCATCCTCACCATCGAAGGTCAGGGTGATCTCATTGCCGGCTTTGACTGCCAGACCCATGATACCGAAGATTCTCTTGCAGTCTCCGGTCTTGCCGTCCTTGGTCAGGGTAACTGCACAGTTAAATTCCTTGGCTGCCTTTACCAGTTCTCCTGCGGGACGTGCGTGAATACCTTCGGGATCTGTGATAACATATTTGAATTCTTTCATTATTCTTCTCCTTTTTTGTTCTAAAACTTATACTGTTCTTAAGCCACTTTTTTCTTCAATAATCCAAGCATCAATGCAGATACGATTGTGCCTGCCACCAGTGCTACCAGATACATCAAGGCATTTCCCACTACCGGGAATACAAAGATTCCGCCGTGAGGAGCCATCAGTGTGCAGTGGAATGCCATGGACAGAGCACCTGCCAGTGCAGAACCGATGATGCAGGAAGGAAGTACATGTAAAGGATCAGATGCCGCGAAAGGAATGGCACCTTCCGTGATGAATGCCAGACCCATAATGAAGTTGGTAGGACCTGCCTCTCTCTCTTCCTTGGTAAACTTATTCTTGAATAACAGGGTTGCCAGTGCAATGGCACAGGGAGGAGTCATACCTCCGATCATAACCGCTGCCATGATGTCATAATTACCTGCCGCAATTGCTGCGGTTCCGAATACATATGCCGCCTTGTTGAAAGGACCACCCATGTCAATCGCCATCATGCCGCCCAGGATCAGACCCAGTACAACCCGGCTGGAATCACCCATTCCGCTTAAGAAATTATTCAATCCGGTATTAATGCCACCCATCACAGGTTCAACTACAAAATTCATTGCCAGACCCATGATCAGGATACCCACTACCGGGTAGATTAGCACCGGTGCCAGTTTCTCAATGGCATCGGGAAGCTTATCACAGATCTTGCGAAGGCCGAGGATCAGATAGCCTGCTAAGAATCCAGCCACCAGTGCTCCCAGGAATCCGGACTTGCCGTTTGCCGCCAGCATACCGCCTACGAATCCAAGTGCCAATGCCGGTCTGTCGCCGATCGCCATGCCAATGAAGCCCGCCAGTACCGGAAGCATCATACCAAATGCCACGCCACCGATGTTTTTAAACATTGCCGCTACGGGAGTGATGGTACCGAAGTTACTTCTCTGGTCTGCGGGTAATGCATTGATATCAATGCTCAGGCCATCGATCAGGAAAGCAATGGCAATCAGAATACCGCCACCTACGACGAAGGGAAGCATATGAGATACACCATTCATCAGCTGGGTGTATATCTTATGTGCGGTACTCTCCTTGCCGGTTAGCGCTGTTTGCGCTTCGCTGCTCTCTCCGTGGAATACTTCTACCTCACCGCTTACTGCCTGCTGTACTAATTTATCTGCTTTACTGATACCGTCGGATACCTGACAGCTGATGACCTTTTTGCCATCAAAACGATCCATGGGAACTTTTGCATCGGCTGCTACAATGATGCAGTCTGCTGCAGCGATTTCTTCCGTGGTCAGTACATTTTTCGCACCGGCAGAGCCTCTGGTCTCGATCTTGATCTGGCAGCCTGCTGCTTTTGCTGCCTTCTCCAGTGCTTCCGCTGCCATATAGGTATGCGCGATTCCGGTTGGGCAGGAGGTCACTGCCAGGAGCTTAAAGCTCTTTTTCTCTTCTGTGGTAATACCGGTATCGCTTAATCTGTCGTCAATACTCTTGGCACTCTCATCTGCCGCGTCGATGATCTGTAAAAATTCCTCTACGCTTTTGGCATTTCTTAAAGATGCGGTAAAAATCTCATCCATCAGCATAACGGACAGCTTGCTCAGTACATCCAGATGTACGTTGTCCTTGGTATTAGGTGCAGCGATCAGGAAAAGCAGTGTCACCGGTTCGCCATCTAAGGAATCATAATCCACACCGTTTTTAATCACCATGGCTGCCAGTCCGGGAGTCTTCACCGCATCACATTTGCCGTGAGGGATTGCAATTCCTTCGCCGATTCCCGTGGTGCTCTCTTCCTCTCTTGCATAGACCTGTGCACGGTACTGCTCCACATCCAAAAGCTTCCCGCTCTTCGCCATCAGTTCCACTGCCATATCCAGTGTTGCTTTTTTGTCAGCAGGAGCCGCGTCCAGGGAAATACTTCTTTTGTCCAATAAATCCGTGATTCTCATGTTGTAACCCATCCTCTCTTTTTATTATCTCTATTTTTATTATCTCTCTTTTATAGTTACTTTTTATTATGATGTCGAGGTCAAAAGCCCCTACTTTGTTACCTGTTTCAATACCTGCATGACTTCTTCTTTTGTTGCCAGATTTTCGGAAAAAGCACTGGCACTTCCCGCGGCGATTCCCATGCAGAAGGCATGTGCATAATCCTTCTCTTCGAGCCATCCGGTAAGAAATCCCGCTACCATGGAATCTCCCGCGCCTACACCGTTGACTAACTTTCCCTTCGGGGCCGGAGCTTCCAGGCACTGTCCGTCTGCCGCGATCAATACGGCTCCCTCGCCTGCCATGGAGATCAGTACATTCTGTGCTCCCATCTCCTGTAGCTTTTTACCGTAAGGGATGACTTTCTCTCTGGTGGAAAGCTTCACACCGAAGATATCTCCCAGTTCGTGATTATTGGGCTTTACCAGAAACGGATGATACGGCAGCACCTTGACTAACAGATCTCTGGTGGCATCTACCACCGTCAGTACTCCTCTGCCCTGAATCCGCTTGAGGATCCTCTGATACATATCATCCGGCATCGTATAGGGAATGCTTCCCGCCAGCACCAGTACATCGCCTTCCCCTAATCGGTCGAGCTTCTCCATCAGCTGCTCTAAAGCCTTTGCATCAATGTCCGGTCCGCAGCCGTTAATCTCTGTTCCGTCGATACTTTTTAACTTCAGATTGATTCTGGTCATTCCATGACCGATTTTGATGAAGTCGGAATCTACGCCAAATTCGTTCAATCGTCGGATCAGTTCGTCTCCGGTGAATCCTGCCACATATCCAAATGCCGTGGAATCCAGACCCAGATTCTTTAAGACAATGGAGACGTTGATTCCCTTTCCTCCCGGAAGAATCAGCTCTGATGAGGTTCTGTTCGTCATTCCCAGCTGAAAATCATCCACGGATACGATGTAATCCAGTGACGGATTGAATGTCACAGTACAAATCATTTAAATCCCTCCTGTCTGTTTCCTTTCGTGTTCTTATGCTGTTATTATATATTCATATTCGGTCAAATTCAATCAATTTAATTCACAAATATAGTGACTTATTTTGGTTGAATTTGCACAAAAGAAAAGGATGAAGTCATTCTTCATCCTTTTCTTATTCCGATATTCCCTTATAGCATTTCCCTTAACGAACTTCTTTAAACGCATTGGCCTGTTCTTTCATTTCTTTTGCGTTAGACAGCGCTGCTTCGGTAAGGGCATCACTGCCAAGAAGTCTCGCCAGTTCCGCCAGGCTTTCTTCGTCTGCCACTTTCCGAATGTCCGTGATGGTCATGTCATCCGTACTGCTCTTCTCGATGGCGAAATGCACATCCGCCATGGCTGCGATCTGGGGGAGATGCGTGATGCAGATAACCTGATGTGCCCCTGAGAGGACGCTCAGCTGCTCTGCTACCTTCCACGCGGTCCTGCCACTGATACCGGTGTCGATCTCATCGAAGATCAAGGTATCGATCTCATCCCGTCCCGCCAGTACAGTCTTAATGGCTAACATGATACGGGACAGTTCACCGCCACTCGCTACCTGACTTAAGGGCTTCAGGCTTTCTCCGGGGTTGGTGGAAATCAGAAATTCCACATCATCATAGCCCTTTGCAGTAATGGTCTGACCGGGTCTTACCGCAATATCGAATTCCACTGTCAGAAAATTCAGGTTGATCAGCGCAGCTTTTAATTTCTGCGTCAGCGCAGCTGCATTTTTCTGACGGATTTTGGACAGCTCTTCACAGGCTTTTGTGAGCAGTGTCTGTTTTTCCTCCCATTCCGCATGCAGCTTCTGCATATAGGCATCATAATCCGCCAGTTTTTCCAGATAAGCTTCCTTTTCTTCTTTGTACTTCAAGATCTCCTCAATGGAATTGCCATATTTCCCCTTCAGATGATTGATCGTGTTCAACCGCTCTTCGGTACTTCTGAAATCCGCTTCATCGAATTCCAGATCCGACATATATTCCGATACGTCATGATTGTAATCCGCAAGGAGACTCTCCACCTCCGCCAGCTGTTCTTCCATCTGTTCCAGTGCAGGATCATACATGGTCACACTGCGCAGCGCACGAAGGGCTCTGCTTAGGGAATTCCCGGCGCCGTCTTCCGCATCACCGCCGCTTTGTCTGTAACTCTCCGCCAGGCTCTCCGCAATTTTACGGCTGTTCGTCATCTTGCGATATGCCTGCTCTAATTCCTCATCCTCGCCGGGCTGTAAACCGGCATCTGCGATCTCCCTCTGTTCAAACTCTGCCAGAGTCTGTTCTCTGCCTCTGGATGCATCATCCAGTGTCTCCTCCGCGATCTTTTTCTCCAGTGCAGCACACTCATGATAAAGCACAGCCACATTTTCTGCGCATTCCGCGAATTCCGCTCCGGCATAGGCATCCAGGATCTCCATGTGTTTTTTCTTATTTAACAGCGACTGGTGCTCATGCTGCCCGTGAATATCGATCAGCAGTTCCGAAAGTTCCTTCACCTGCTTCGCCGTCACGGTCTCTCCGTTGATGCGGCAGATACTTTTTCCGGAGGAAAGCTTTCTGCTTAAGATCACCGTGCCGTCCTCCGAAGGCTCCAGATCCATGCTTTTTAACTTTTCCGCAAGCCTCTCTTCCTCACAGTCAAAGACCAGTTCCACCAGACCGCTCTCTTCTCCCCGTCTGAGCATGTCTTTCTCGAACTTTCCTCCCAGCGCCAGATTCACCGATCCGATCAGCAATGATTTACCGGCACCGGTCTCTCCTGTCAGTATATTCAGTCCTTCTCCAAATTCCACCTCTGTCTCCCGGATAAGAGCCAGATTTTTCACATGTAAACTGCGAAGCATGTATTTCCCCCTGTCTATCTCTCTATCATCAGATGGATCTTATCCATGAGGATCTGGGTATCCTCTACGGTACGCACCGCTACCATGATGGTATCATCTCCGGCGATGCATCCCACCACCTCGGAGAATTTCAGTGCATCCAGTGCTGCCGCCACTGCCATGGCCATACCGGATACCGTCTTGATCACCAGAATGTTCTGTGCCATATCCATAGAGACGAATCCATCTCTTAATACCCGGATATATTTGTCTCCCATGTGGCTGTCATCCTGTCTGAGGATCACGTATTTCTGTTTGCCGCCTCCGGTAGGTACCTTGGAGAGCTTCAGTTCCCGGATATCTCTGGATACTGTGGCCTGGGTCACCGTAAATCCCGCTTCTTTCAGATAACCCGCCAGTTCCTCCTGGGTCTCCACATCTCTTTTTTCTATGATCTCCACGATCTTGCGATGTCTGGTCTTTTTCATCTTAACCTCATGCCTTTCTTTCGACAATTCGTCAGGAATCTCTCATTTTACGATGTAACACATCCAGGAAGCTGACCTGGTTCAGCTGGATGAATTCCGTGATTTTTTCCGACTGCACGATACGGATATAATCTCCCGTGCACATGGTCACCTTGTGGCTTCCGTCATAATTGGCTTCCACGGTCTGGCTCTTACCCTCTCTGCCTCCCGGAATCTCTATAACGATCTCATCCTCCGGAGACAATATGATACTTCTCTGGTTCAGACTATGAGGGCAGATTGGTGTCAGGGTGATCAGCTTCGCCTTGGGCTCTACTAACGGTCCTCCCGCCGACAGATTGTATCCTGTGGATCCCGTAGGGGTGGTCACGATCATTCCGTCCGCCTTGTAATGATTTAGTAGCTGTCCGTTAACATAGATGTTAAATTCTATGATCTGTAAAGTGCCGCTTCGGGAGATGACAATGTCATTCAGTGCCCAGCCCTCCGACACAGTGCCGTCCGCACAGCAGACCTTGCCGTTCAACATCATCCGGCGTTCTTTCTTATAATCATCCCGGATCAGACGATCCAGAGATTCCTCCAGGCCGGAAAGTTCGATCTCCGTCATATAGCCCACGGTTCCCAGATTCACTCCGATGATGGGCACCAGGATTTTTTTCGTCTCTCTGGCTGCCTGCAGCACCGTGCCATCACCGCCCAGTACGATCATGCAGTCCACATCCAGGGGAATATCCGTCGCTTCCTCTTCCACCCCGGAATCTGTCTCTTCTTTCCAGTCGGCTTCCTTGACCTTTAACTTCACGGTACAACCCTTCGATTCCAAATAATCCCGTATCCGCTTCGTGGTCGCAAGTTCCTGATCCTTATGTTTATTGGTATATATCAGAAAATGCTTCATAGCTTCGCACTCCTTGTCTGTTACAGGGTATGAGAATTGTCTACGATTCCTTTGATGACGGCATCCCACTCCGGGGTATAGGAAAGTCCTGTTTTTCCTTCCACAATGGTCTGCAATAAGCTTTCCGCCTCGTGCTCGGTCAGCGCCAGTTTTTCTTCGGAGATTCCTTCCGGCTTACGGATATGCAGCAGATATTCGATATTGCCTTCCGGTCCCTTGATGGGGGAATATTCCAGATGCAGCACTTCAAAGCCGATGCTGTCCGCGTAATCGATGATCTTACGGATCACCTCTTCGTGGATCTGGGGCTCTCTCACTACGCCGTTTTTACCGACCTTACCTCTGCCCGCCTCGAACTGGGGCTTGATCAGGCATACCATCTGTCCTCCGGTCTTTAGCAGATTTCTCGCCGGGATCAGTATCTTGGTCAGGGAGATGAAGGACACATCCACGCTGGCGAAATCCAGGGCATCCGGGATATCCTCCGGGGTCACATACCGGAAATTGGTCTGTTCCATGCATACTACACGCTCATCGTTGCGCAGCTTCCAGGCTAACTGTCCCTGACCCACATCTACGGAATACACCTTCGTGGCACCGTTCTGGAGCATACAGTCCGTAAAACCGCCGGTGGATGCACCGATATCCATACAGATCATGCCGTCCAGTAAAAATCCCCACTGCTCCATTGCCTTTTCCAGCTTCAGGCCTCCGCGGCTGACATATTTCATGGTATGATCTCTGACTTCCAGTTTGATCTTGCTGACATCGAAGCCGGTGCCTGCCTTGTCTTCCTTCTGTCCGTTGACATAGACATTGCCGGACATTATGATTGCCTTCGCCTTTTCTCTGGAAGGGGCATAACCCTGCTCTACCAGAATCACATCCAGTCGTTCTTTCATATACGTCTCCTATTGCTATAACTCTTATAACTTTTCCAGTATTTTCTCTGCAATGCTTGCTGCATCCAGTCCGATCTCTTTTTTCAGAAGTTCTACATTGCCATGTTCCACATAGGCATCCGGTATTGCCGCCATGACACACTTAATCTGTTTCTCATGATCGTTTAAGCAGGTCAGCACCTTTTCTCCGAAGCCTCCGCTTAACACATTTTCCTCCATGGTCACGATCATGTCATGATCCTCGCAGGCGGAAAGCACTGCCTCTTCATCAATGGGTTTGATGAATCTGGCATTGATAATACTTGCCCGATAACCCTTTTCATGCAATAATGTCTGTACTTCTTCCGCAGTCTTCACCATACTGCCTACGGCGAACAGCGCAATACCGCCCTCTCTCGTGATCCATTCTGCCTTGCCCAGTTCGATGGGGGCACGATACTCGGACAGCCCCGCATACGCTGTCCCTCTGGGATAGCGCACCGCAATGGGGGCTTCCAGTGCCACAGCGAATTTCATCATATCCGACAGTTCCCATTTATTCTTCGGCGCACAGATATGCATATTAGGGATACCTGACAGGTACGTATAATCAAAGATTCCCTGATGGGTCTCGCCATCGCTGCCTACCAACCCGGCACGGTCTATGGCGAATACCACCGGCAGATTCTGAATGCACACATCATGTAGGATCTGATCATAACCTCTCTGTAAAAAAGAAGAATACACCGCAACGATAGGTTTCATGCCACCAGCTGCCAGTCCTGCAGCAAAAGTCACCGCATGCTCTTCCGCAATACCCACATCGAAAAAGCGGTCGGGATACATATTCCGGAATCTTTTAAGCCCGGTGCCGTCCGGCATGGCTGCCGTAATGGCTACCACCCGTTGATCCCGCTGTCCCAGCTTGCACATAACAGTGGAAAATACATCTGTATAATTCGCCACGGTACGGGGATGGGAAGGAATTCCCGTCTCGATATCAAAAGGCTCTGCTCCGTGGAATCTGGCGGGATGCTTCTCAGCAGGACCATATCCCTTGCCCTTCTGGGTCAGCACATGGATCAGCACTGCCCCCTTGACTCTTTTGGCTTCCTCAATGACCTTGATCAGTCCCTCGATATCATGTCCATCCACAGGACCTAAATAAGTCACTCCCATGTCCTCAAAAAACATACCGGGGATCACCAGCTGCTTAAAGCTGCTCTTGGCACGACGCAGACGAGTTACAATACCGTCTCCACCCGGCTTACTCTTCAGCGCATTATAAATGCCTTCCTTCAGATCCAGATAGCCGGTTGCCGTACGAATATTATTCAGATATTTGGATACGCCGCCTACATTTTCAGAGATGGACATATTGTTATCATTGAGGATAACGATAAAATTGGTCTCCAGCTTGGCTGCGTTGTTCAATGCTTCGTACGCCATGCCTCCGGTGAGAGACCCGTCTCCGATCACGGATACAATGGTAGACTTTTCCCCTTTGAGATCTCTCGCCTTCACCAGTCCCAACCCTGCGGATATGGATGTGGAACTGTGTCCGGTATCAAATGCATCAAAGTTGCTTTCTTTTCTCTTGGGGAACCCACTCATGCCATGGAACTGGCGTAAGACATCAAAGCCGTCCTTGCGGCCTGTTAATATTTTGTGGGTATAAGACTGGTGACCTACATCCCAGATGATCTTGTCCTCCGGGAGATTCAGTGCCAGATGCAGTGCCATGGTCAGTTCCACCGCTCCTAAGTTGGAGCCTAAGTGTCCTCCGGTGACACTGATCTTCTCAATCAGGAACTGCCGGATCTCCTCCGCCAGTTCCCCGTAGTCCGATTTATCTATCTTTTTAATATCATTTGCTTTTTCGATTTTATCCAGTAACATTCGCTTTTCCTCTGCTATTTTGTTCTGTGGACCAGATGCAGTAACAGTTCCTTCAGGAATTCATGTTCTCCCGAGAAACCATCCAGAACCGCTACCGCTTCCCCGGTAAGCCGTTCCACTTCCCTGCCGGATTCCTCCAGTCCGTGTAATGTCACATAGGTCTGCTTATGATTCTGTGCATCGCTGCCGGTGGCTTTACCAAGCTCCTTGCTGTCACCTATCACATCCAGGATATCGTCCTGGATCTGAAATGCAATGCCGACATTGTAGGCACACAGCTCCAGTGCCGCGATCTCCTCGTCCGTGGCACCTGCCAGGGTGGCACCGATGGTCATTGCCGACTGGATCAGGGCTGCTGTTTTGTTAGCATGAATAAAAAGGATCTGCTCCGTAGTCAGGGGCGTCGTCTGTTCCTCTGCCTCAATGTCTGCGTTCTGTCCGCCGATCATGCCGTAGATTCCCGCCTTACGGGCTAAAATATTCAGTGCCGCAGCTACTCTCGGATAGTTCTCATCCACCGGGTTTCCCACGGCATATGCCGGAAAAGCCCGGAATGCAGTCTCAAAGGCATAATTGAGCAGTCCGTCACCCGCTAACACTCCCATACCATCGCCGTATACAGACCAGGTGGTCTTGCGTCCTCTGCGGTATTCGTCATTGTCCATAGCCGGAAGGTCATCGTGCACAAGCGAATATGTATGGATCATCTCGATCGCTGCCATGAAAGGTTCAATGATATCATCCCTGCCGCCGAGCATCCGGTAAGTCTCCTGCATCAGCATGGGACGCAGTCTTTTTCCTCCCGCCATGAGACTGTAATTCATAGCTTCTATGACTGTCTTCTGATATCCTTCCTCCGCCGGAAGATATTCCTTCAGCAGTTCCTCAATGGCTGCCGTTCTCTTCTGTAATTCCTGTCTGAATATCGTTTCTTCCATGTCAATGCCGTCCTTCCTCTTCCTGCCGGTATCTTTACTGTGGATCCAGAGGCTCCAGTGCTCCCTCTTCGTTCAGCTTCATTACCTGCTTCTCCACCCGGTCGATCTGTTCATTGCATTGTTTCAGAACATTCATCCCCTTACTGTATGCCGTAAACGCATCCTCCAGAGAAATATCCTCTGCTTCCAGCTGTTCAAGCAGCTCCTCCAGTTCGGAAAAATTCTCTTCCAGACTGCGTTGTTCCTGTTCTTCTGTTTTCTTTTTTCCTGCCAAAATTTAATACCTCCGTCCATGGTCCTCTTCCCTGGATCACACGGTGAATCTCTCGCCCTGCTGCACCTGTTCCACTTTGGCATCGATCATGCCGTCGCTTACCCGGATCCTCAGGCTGTCACCTTCACGCACCTGTGTCACAGAACGGATATTTTTCCCATCCGCAGCTTCCACATAAGAGTAGCCACTGTTCAACTTCTCTAACGGCGAGACCGCCTTCATCCGCTCAATATAAAGCGCCAGGGTGTGTCTGCGGTCCCGCAGGATCGTCTGCATCCGGTTCTCTAACCGTTCTTCCAGCTGTATGCTGTAAGTCCTCTTCTCACGGATGCGGTTGGCCGGGCTTAAATATTTCAAGCGCATCTCCATCTGTTCCGCCTGCTGCTTCTTGCGCCGCAGTACCCGGTCCATCTGCCGGTACAGCCTCTCCTGTCCGTTCAGGATCTCCTGATCGATGTCACTTACTGCCGTCACCGCCAGTTCTGCCGCTGCGGACGGTGTCGGTGCACGCAGATCCGATACATAATCAATGATCGTGGTATCGGTCTCATGTCCTACCGCCGAGATAATAGGCACTGTACAGTCAAATACCGCCTGTGCCACCATTCTCTCATTAAACGCCCACAAATCCTCTATGGATCCACCGCCGCGTCCTACGATCATGACATCCACGCCCTGTCTCTCCAGTGCCCGGATCCCATTCACAATGGAAGGTGCTGCCGACGCTCCCTGTACCAGTGCCGGATATAAAATGATCTGTACGTAAGGATTACGCCTTTGGGCGATCTGTATGATATCCCGCACCGCCGCGCCGGTATCCGCCGTCACCACCCCAAGGGTATGAATGTACTTCGGGATCGGTTGCTTATACTCCGGGGCAAACATTCCCTCTTCCGCCAGCTCCCGTTTTAACTGTTCATACTTTTCATACAGAGCACCGGCACCGTCTAAGGTTACTTCCTTCACATACAGCTGGTATCTGCCGTCACGCTCAAATACGCTCACGGAACCCTTCGCGATCACCTGCTGCCCTTCCGTCAGCCGAAACGAAAGGCCCCTGCGGTCTCCCGCGAACATAATACAGTTCAGGGCACTGGCAGAATCCTTTAACGTAAAATAAATATGTCCAGAGGGATGGTATTTACAGTTGCTTACCTCACCTTTTACAAACACCGTCTGTAAAAAGTAATCCTGCGTGAACATATTTTTAATGTACGTATTCAGTTGTCTTACGCTGATTACATTCTGTATCCTACTCACCGGATTTCATGATCTTGGCAAGGATCGCATTGACGAATCCGCCGGAGCTCTCCTGACCGTATTTTTTGGCGATCTCCACCGCCTCGTTGATCGCTACCCCGTCCGGGATATCGTCATCATAGCGCAGCTCATACGCACCCAGACGTAACACTGCGAGTTCTACCTTTCCCACACGGGTGGTATCCCAGCCTTCGGTATTCTCATTCAACAGCTGATCCAGTTCCGGGATCTTGTCCTTAATCTTCTCGAAACGGGCTGCGATGACATCCGCATCCTGCCAGGAAGGAACTTCCTCATTATTCTCGCGGAACAATGCGATCTGTTCCGGCATATCTTCCGGTGCATGAAACTCCACACGGTATAAAAGTTTGAAAACCTGTTCTCTCTGCTCGTGTCTTCCCATAATATCTTCCTGTAATTCCTCTTATTTGTCCTTCTTCATGTTCACACCGGCAATGCGGATGTTTACATCTGAGCAGGTCAGTCCTGTCATATACTCGATGGCATTCTTCACCTTCTGCTGTACTGCCTGGCAGGTGGTGGGGATATTGTAGTCGTACTCCATGGTCACTGCCAGATCCACGGTCACATTCTTGCCCTGTACTTCCACCTTGACGCCCTTGGTAAGGTTCTTCATTCCTACCTTGCTCATGAGTTCGTTGGTGATATTGCCTGCCATGGCGCTGACACCGTCTACTTCCGTAGCTGCCAGGGATGCGATCATTGCTACTACATCATCTGCGATCTGTACCGTACCGATGCTCTCATCTTCCTTTAATACCAGGTTCTTCTTATCTATTTCTTTTTCCATGATAGCTGATCCTCCTAATAATAACTAATTAGTTACAGTATACCAAATCCTTATTCATTTGTCACCCAAAAAGTCAAGGATAGTTGTTTGCCATTCTGCGCATAAGCAATGGTACTGCTGTTTTCCGGCATATAGGAAAAGATCTCCTGCTCATCGATCAGCACCCTGCAGATCTCCCGGTAGCATTCCTCATCCGCGCATTTTAATGTGATCTCCGTCCTACCGCTCTCCCATGCCCTGTCGAAGATGCTCTGCATCTGTTCTGCATCATATGACGTAAAATATACGCCTTCCCTGACATAATAATTTGCCTGCGTGGCAGTACATTCCGGCATGGCTACCACACTTTCGATGCAGTGGGTGCGAAGCAGATCCTGCGTGGTCACACACAGATAATCATAATTGATCTCCGGTAATTCTTCCTTCCCACTGCCATCCTCCATTCGATAGGAGGCATCTCCCCAGGTCGTATCCACATAATAATAGTCGCCGTCCACCCGCACCAGATTCCATGCATGCGCCTCCCCCGTGTCTACTGTGCCCTGTACCAGCGTGCACATCACTCCCAGATGGTTCAACAGATACTGTGTTGCTTTGGCATATCCCTGGCAGACCGAAGAATTCCCTAAAAATACCGAGGCAATGTTCTGATTGTCCGAAGCATTCAGATCATAATCCGTGGAAAAAATGATTTTCTCATAGACTGCTTTTACTTTATCATATTCCGATGCATCCGACGGGATCTCTGAAAGCCATTCCGATGCCCTCTCACGGATCTCTTCCGCCTTTCTTACTGCTTCTTCCCCAGGCAGCGAATAGGTCCCGGCAAAATCGATCCCTACCGTCCGGTCCCCTCTGGAATATTTGGTGTAGGTGTATCCCGTAGTATAAAAGATCTCGGGATGATCGATCAGCACGCACTGGAAGATCCGGTCGATATCCTGCTCGTCCAGTCCCTGTTCGATGGGCTCTGTGGACAGTTTTACCGTATCTGTCATCTCTCCCAGGGCCTGCTCGATCTCTCCGTACCAAATCTGTTCCTGTGCGTCCAGACTCTCGTATGCAAAACGAGAGCCTCCCTCCTCTAAGAGGGAACAGCTCTCTGCATTATCGCTTTCTGCGGTCGTCTCCTCCGCTTCCTGTCCGGGCAGACTGTCGATCTCCTCTACGGGCAGTACAATGGTCTGCGGCACTTCCGACAGGATCTCCTCTGAGGAGCATCCCGTCAAAAACAGCAGCATGAAAAGTGCGATATATATTTTTTTAAATCTTGCCTGAAACATTTCCCGCATTCTATCCCCTGCACATGTGTTATCTCGTTCTCTCAGGTATATTTCCGGTATCAGTTGCGTCCGAACTCCGTCAGCACCAGTCCTTTATTACGATCCAGGGTCATGCCGATGCTCCAGGAATTAACGAACAGAAGCAAAGGATTCCCTTTCATGTCCTTAACCTTCTTCATATCGGAAGTTCCGGACAATTTGGCAAGGTCGATCTCGTCCTTGTTCTCAATCCAGCGGATATGCTCATAAGGCAGGTTTTCCAGACGGATCTCCACGTTATATTCGTTCTCCAGGCGGTACTTCAATACATCGAACTGCAGTACACCTACCACGCCGACAATGATCTCTTCCAGACCGGTATTGAACTCCTGGAAGATCTGAATGGCACCTTCCTGGGCAATCTGCTCCACGCCCTTAACGAACTGTTTTCTCTTCATGGTATCTACCTGGCGCACTCTGGCGAAATGCTCGGGTGCGAAGGTAGGAATGCCCTCGTACTGGAACTTCTCCTTTGGCATACACAGGGTATCTCCAATGGAGAAAATACCGGGGTCGAACACACCGATAATATCTCCGGCATAAGCCTCATTTAATATCTTACGTTCGTCCGCCATGATCTGCTGGGGCTGGGATAATCTCATCACCTTATTGCCCTGCACATGACGTACTTCCATATTTGCATCGAATTTGCCGGAGCAGATACGCATAAATGCGATACGGTCTCTGTGTGCCTTGTTCATATTCGCCTGAATCTTGAATACAAAGGCGCTGAACTCATGCTCCGTAGGATTGATCATTCCGATGTCCGCTTTTCTGGGCAGTGGTGTGGTAGTCATATTCAGAAAATGTTTTAAGAAGATCTCCACACCAAAGTTAGTCAATGCAGATCCGAAGCATACCGGGGTCAGGTTACCCTTCTGTACTTCATCCAGATCAAACTCTGCACTGGCGCCGTCCAACAGTTCCACCTCGCCTAACAGCTTGTCCGCTGCGTCCTCTCCGATCAGTTCCTTCAGATGCTCTTCATCCTGAATAGGGATCTCGGTGGATGTTCCTTCCTTCGTTCCCTTCTCAGTATCGGAATAAGCGATCACACACTTTTTCTCACGGTCATAGACACCCTGGAATCCCTTGCCTGAGCCAATAGGCCAGTTGATGGGGCAGGTAGCAATACCCAGCTCCTTCTCGATGTCATCTAACAACTCAAAGGTATCTCTGGCTTCACGGTCCATCTTATTGATAAAAGTGAAAATAGGGATCTTACGCATGACGCAGACTTTGAACAGCTTTCTCGTCTGTGCCTCGACGCCCTTGGATGCATCGATGACCATGACTGCGGAATCTGCTGCCATCAGGGTACGGTAGGTATCCTCAGAGAAATCCTGATGTCCCGGAGTATCCAGAATATTGATACAATAACCGTCATATTCAAACTGCAGCACGGAAGAGGTTACGGAAATACCTCTGTCCTTCTCGATCTGCATCCAGTCGGACACCGCATGTCTCGCTGTTGCCTTACCTTTTACGCTTCCCGCCAGGTTGATGGCTCCTCCGTAGAGCAGGAACTTCTCGGTCAGGGTCGTCTTACCGGCATCCGGGTGAGAGATAATGGCGAAAGTACGACGGCGGTTGATCTCTTCTGTATAATTGTTACTCACTACTATAATCCTCCAAATATATCTTAAAATCTATTTTCGCAGCTTCCGGTAATCTGCTTTCTATGACGGGTCTTCCTTTAATACAGAGTCCCCTTCAAATTCCGGGATGATTCCGAAGTAATCCAGTACCGTAGCTCCGATATCGGAAAAGGTCGATCTCGTTCCGCGGCTGCCCGGTGTCACAGGGGCACCGTACATAATAAACGGTGTATATTCCCTAGTGTGATCCGTGGTGGCCTTATAGGCGGGATCACAGCCGTGATCTGCTGTGATCATGAGAATATCCTCCGGTTTCATATGCGCCTGAATCTCCGGCAGCTTCTCATCAAAATAAGCCAGTGCCTTCGCATAGCCGTCCACATCTCTCCTGTGACCGTAGAGCATATCGTAATCTACTAAATTAATAAAGCAGAGTCCTTCAAAATCCTTATCCAGATATTCCAGAGTCCGCTCGATACCTTCCGCATTACCGGAAGTGTATACATGCTCGGTAATTCCCTTGCCTACGAAAATATCCTGAATCTTGCCCACAGCAATAACATCCCTGCCGGCAGCCTTCAGTTGGTCTAACATGGTAACTGCGGGAGGCAGCAGGGAAAAATCATGTCTTCTGGGGGTACGGGTATAATGTCCGCTCTCACCAATGAAAGGTCTGGCAATGACACGCCCCACACCGTGCTCTCCCTGCAGGATCTGTCTGGCAATACGACAATAGTCATATAACTGTTCCACGGGAACCACATCCTCATGCGCGGCGATCTGGAACACACTGTCCGCAGAAGTATATACGATCAATTTGCCGGTGCGCACATGCTCGTCCCCGTAATCTGCAATGACCTGTGTGCCGGAGTAAGGCTTGTTGCACAGAACATCTCTACCGGTACGGATACGGAACTCCTCCAGTACTTCCTCGGGAAATCCGTCCGGATAGGTAGGCAGGGGCTTGGGAGAATAAATACCTGCGATCTCCCAGTGTCCGATGGTAGTATCCTTTCCACGGGAACGCTCTGTCATACGGGCATAAGCTGCCATGGGATGCGTTGTCTTCTCTCCGACTTCCACACCGTCGATGTTAAACAGCCCCAGGTCTCTCATATGATCCATATGGAAATAGGAACTTTTGGATACACTTCTTAAAGTATTCACATGGATATCACCGTAAGCTCCGGCATCCGGCATTTCACCGATACCGAAGCTGTCCAGTACAATTAAAAAGACTCTCTTCATATATATTCCTCATCCGCACATTTTTCTTCGTAAATGGCTGCCCGGTGCTGTTCCGGGTTATCTCTGATACCATCTGGATTGTTCCGTGTTTCGCACTCTCACAATCCAGACCGCATTCGCAGTCCGCACATTTTCTTCGAAAATGGCTGCCTGCTCATGTGGTACGGCTCTCGAATCTCCGGATGCTCTCGCAAGCAAGCTTGCATCGCACCATCGATTCTCGACCCTTGGTATCATAACATAATTTTCTCCCCATGTACACAAAAATATCACTGTGTAATGGTGCTGATAACGATATTTTCCGCCGCGATATCCGTCTTTCTTTTTACAATGTCTTCGATCTGTGCCCGCTGTACATCGGACAGTTCCGCTGCATTGACCACGACATCCACAGCATCCCCGTTGATGCTGACCACCGCTTCACTAAATCCCTTCGCCTGAAGCAGTACCTCCGCCGCGGCTTCTTTTTCGGCAATCTCCGTCATATGTACCATACTATCCACTGCTTCCTGCTTCTGGGCATCGCTAAGCTCCGTACTATTTATGATCTCCAGCAAAGTCTCTTTGTTCCGGGCTCTGGTCTGTTCCTTGGACAGTCTCGCAGCGGACAACACCTCCACTGCGTTGGTTCCGGTCAGTACCGCCTCGCCGGGAATCTCCCCCTCGTCCGGTGTTGCCTCCGCCACCTGCATATCCTCATCCAGATAATCCTCCATAACGATCTCCACATCCGAATCCAGACTTTCTATATCTGTGACAATATCCGTAGAATCCACTGCACTGAGATCTTCTGTATTGTCCGATGTCAGATACTCCTTTTCCAGGTTGGTCCCCGCAAATTGCAGATAACCTGCAATGGCTATCATAATGGCAAGTGCGGTAATCATAAGCTGATTCTTCTTAATTAAGTTTTTCACTGCGTTCCCCTTTTCCAAAGGCCTGTATCTGCCTTCTTGATTTTATACTCTATTGTATGTACCCGCCCTGACGGATATGTTTCCTGCGGTTTATTTTTCCAGCACCTTGACTTTGTGTGCTTCCACACCAAAAAGTGCCTGGACGACCTGCGTAATCTCGCCGGTCATATTGCCTTTTCCGGCTCCTTCTGCCACCACCAGAACCCCTTCCACTTTGGGGGTGATCGTCTTCACTACAAAGGGAGAGCCCTGACTGCCCTCCTGATACACCGTCTGATATCCGGTGTTTGATGAACTCACGGTGCGGGTTCCTCCCGCGGAATCCTGTTCCTCTGTCTGGGAGCGTTCTGCGGTCATGTCTTTCTCCACGATTCTTTCCTCCGAGGATTCCAGCGTGATCATGACCTCCACCTCTCCAACCCCCTGAACGGATTCCAGCATTTTTTTCAGTTTCCCTTCCAGATAAGCAGCATATTCTTCCATACTGCCTGCCGTCACTGCCTGCGTCCCGACATACACCGTATCCTGCTGTGCCACGTTCTGCTGTCCGGAGGACGTTAAAATTCCGGCATTGTACTGCTCTGTGATCTCCGTGCCTGTATCCGTCGCCGCAGAATCTTCTTTTTTCACCGGAAGAGCGATGATAAACAAAAGAACGCCCAACAGCACCAAAATCAGCAGATTATCCCGACGGAACCATTTCGGTGGTTCTAAACCGCTTGCACCTATGCTGCCTGTGATCTTTTCCCAGAATTCTCCCACTGTTTCTCACCTCTTTTTCTTTTTCCCTGACTTAGATCCTTTTCCCCGTGTTTTTCCATGAATTCCGCCTGACTTCTCCATCATTGCAGCCTGACCTGTGGAATTTCCACACAGATCCCGTCATCTTCTGCATTTTCCGTACTCATTTTCTTTTGTTCCGTGGGCTTTCCCTCCGGAGCCTCCTCTGCTTCCTGCACCACGGCAGCTGCCGTATTCCCGATGTCTTCCTGCGACTGTTTTGCCCGCTCAGAAGCCCGGTTCAGTACTGACTGCAGTTCTTCTGTAAATTCCTCCACCTGTGCCTGTACATTTTGATCCGCGCCCCCGCCGAAAACACTCAGAACCGGCTGCAGCAGCTGGGTCAAAAGCATCACGGACAATAACAGTTTTAAATATTTCTCATAAGCTTCCTTGGGTCTGAAATGAACGATGGTCTGGGCACAGATCAGAAAAATCCCAGCCTGTCCAACGACCCGGTATAACCACTGCATCTGCTCACCCTCCTTTGCTTCCCGTTGCCAAAAGTGCCAGTGTGATCAAAAACAGAAGCATCGCCGTCCCCGCAGTGCGGAACAATAACATCCCGGCATTGCCCATACGATCCGTACAATTGGTCACTCTCTTATCACTGACGATCCCCATAAAAGCTGCCGCGCCTTTGATAAAAACCGCAGTAAGCAGAATCTGTAACAGGGGAACGGCACATGCCGCAATTAACAACAGTAACAGCAGCACACCAATACTGTTGCGGATCACCACCGCGGAGCCCACCGCCAGCTCTAAAATCCCATCCGCCGCATTTCCGATCCCCGGCAGTGCGGAAAGTGCTTTTTCCACTGCGGAAGTCTTCACAGAATCTAATACCGGTGTGATCAGTGACTGGAACACGCTGATCCCCGTGACCACTCCCAGGGATGCCTTCAGTATCCAGCCGATCGCCTTTTCCAGCAGGTCTGTCAGAAGCGCCAGCTTCTCCTCCACCCAGATCCCGTTGATCAGATTCAGCAGACTGTAGCTGTAGATCAGCGGAAGTACCACTCCCAGTAATATTTTCTCCGTTCCATAGATCAATAATAGCATCAGCTGATATCCGGCACCTACCGTAGCGGGACCCGAAGCCACTCCCACCGCCAGCAGATAGGTGGGCACCATCAGTTTAACAAACAGTATGATATTTTCCATGATGTCTCTCGCCGTCTGCAGCACATCAAAAAAACATTGCAGCAGAATCACTCCCATCAGCAGATAAATAAAATAAAAGCTTAAGTCCGCGATCTGATGTTTATCGAAAACCTCAACAAAATGAATCAGCAACGCGGACAGGATTCCCAACACGATCAGCCAGATCAGTATATTTTTTATGCCGGAGATATAAGTCCCCATTCCTCGCATCACTTCCTGCACAAGGGTCCCTGCCGCTCCCAGTACATCCCCCTGTAATAGCTGTCCAAGCAGTTGCGCCGCTGATATCCGAAAGTCGGGAAACAGCTGCTGCATTCCCTTCTCCAGCTCATCCATGCCGTATTCCTGCCACATCATGTCCATCTGCATAACCGCACCTACAAGATGCCGTAGATCTGCCGGATCACCGCAAGTAAAATCGGCAGCCCGGCAAACAGCACCGATAATTTTCCCAGGATCTCAATCTGATCCGATACCGCAGCGAACCCGGCATCCTTGCACATACCGGCGCTGAACTCACACAGATAGGTAATCCCCACTACTTTCATTAAAATACCAAGATACCCTTTTGCATCTCCTAAATATTGCTGCAGACTAAAGAACTCATCCAGCAAGCTTCCCGCCAGACCAAGCACATAAGAGAACACCAGTACACTTAAGGCAAATCCAATGAGCAGCGCGTATTCCGGACGCTGCTGCCTGAATTGTACGGCAAACAGTACCCCCGTAATTCCCAGTAATGCTATCTTAATGATCTCTGCCATTTTTCCTCCTAAAACGAAAACAGGGTCTGCACGGTATCAAACAGATCGTAGATATAAGGAACGATCCAGCTAAGTACCAGAATCAGCCCCGCCAGGCTGATCAGAAAGGCATGTTCCTCCCTGCCGCTGTGTTTTAAGACCTGGCTGAGTATTGTTACAAGGATCCCTACCGCTGCGATTTTAAAGATCAGTCCTATTCCCATCTTTCCCCGTCCTTTTCTCTTCTCTCAGTTATCCTTTGGTCCGTGTCAGACTAACAGTATCAACAAAAGCAATCCGCTCATCGCCCCCAGCCCCACCGAAAGTCTGCATTTCTGTATCAGCTCCCGCTGTTGCGTCTCTGCGGTCTGTTCCAGCCTCTGTCTGGACAGTTCCATTGCCCGGATCTGCATGGCTTCATCCGCATAACCCTCGTTTCCCACAAAAAGCAGAAACTGCTCGATATCCTCTTTTTTCAAGGGCAGGGGCTTTAACCTGTGCCGGAAGCTCTCCTGCGCAAATTCTAAAAAACCGGCATCCTCCGAAGCTGCATATTCGCGGTAGACACTGTCGCAGATCTCTCCCAGACAGTCCTTACGCTGTCTGCCGATCTGCCGGCAGCATTCCGGAAGTGAGGATCTGTTGTAGCGGATCTCGCTGATCCACTGCTCTAAAATGCAGATTAACTCCCTGGTAAAATGAAGTCTCAACACCATCTGCTGCCTATACCACAGTCCCATGCCCAGACAGCCGATGAGGATCAGTCCCCCTCCAAGCATCTGCATTCCATCAGTCCCCTTCCCTTTAAGATCACGATCCTGTCAAACATCCGACAGATCTCATCGATTCCAAGACGTCTGGCCGCATCCTTCTCATCCGTTCCGTGTATCGTGGCCAGCAGACGGCAGCCACAGGCAGCTGCCTTATGTAATGCACGGATATCCGCATCTTCTCCCAGTTCGTCCACCGCAATGACCTGCGGAGACATGGAGCGTAACAATAGAAGCATTCCCAAAGCCTTGGGGCAGGCATCCAGCACATCCGTCCGCATTCCCAGATCATTTTGAGGTCTTCCCCGGTAAGCGCCTGCCAGCTCTGAACGCTCATCCACCACGCCTACCCTAAGTCCCGGTCCATAAGCATTGCCATCGGACAGCTGCCGGATCAGATCCCTGAGCAGTGTTGTCTTGCCGAATCCCGGTGGTGATACGATCAGTGTATTTTGAAACCGGCCGCCCCGATATAACTGTGGAAGTATTTTATCTGCAGCCCCCTTGACCTCATGAGACACACGGATATTTACAAAAGAAATATTTTTCAGTGTCCGCAGTCTACTTTCATTTTCCAGCACAGCCTGTCCGCACAGACCGATCCTATGTCCTCCTTCCACCGTCAGAAAGCCCTGCCGGATCTCGTCCGCATAAGCATATAGGGAATCCTGACACAGATATGCGATCAGCTCCCGGATCTCTGCTTCCTCTACGGAATATGCACCGCAGGGATTCTCCTGCCATTGTCCGCGATGATTCAGGAATAACTCTCTTCGCTTTGTCTCAACGACCACCGGTCTGTCCACCCTAAGCCTGATCTCACACACCTCTTGTCCTTTCTCTGCTGTTTCCTTCCAGAAATCTCTTCTCTTTTGTGGAAATATCCGCAGCAGGCTGTCCATATTCCACCTCCCGTAACTCACCGGATTTTTTCCCGTATTCGGCTGATATTTCTTAATTCCCTGTTTCTTCTGGGTTTCATGCTTCTGAATAGTTCAATATATGTTCCCGTGGACAAGATATTCCTTCCATTCTTCTCTTTTTTTCTATTGTGTGCTATAATACCTAAACGATATCTGTTTTTATGAATTTTATTTTGGAGGATATTTATGAACATTATCATTGTGGGCTGTGGCAAAGTAGGCTACACCCTGGTAGAACAATTGGGCGGTGAAAACCACAATATCACCGTAATTGATACAAATGAGGAAAAAGTGAACTCCATCACGGATGATCTGGATGCTATGGGCATCGTAGGAAATGGCGTCAGCTTCCAGACACTGTCCGAGGCCGGCATTGACCATGCTGATCTGCTGATCGCCGTGACCGGATCCGATGAACAGAACCTTCTTTGCTGTGTCATTGCGAAAAAAGCTGGACATTGTAAGACCATCGCCCGTGTCCGCAATCCGATCTACAATAATGAGATTGCTTTTCTGCGGGAAGAACTGGGGCTTGCCATGATCATCAACCCGGAGCTGTCCAGCGCAGCAGAGATCGCCCGGATCTTCCAGTTTCCTTCTGCAGTTAAGATCGATACTTTTTCCAAAGGAAGGATCGAGCTTCTGCATTTCCGCGTGACCCACGACTGTCTCTTAAATAATTATGAACTGATCCACATCCGTACCACCTTAAAATGTGATGTACTGGTATGTATGGTCACCAGAGGTGATCAGGTGCTGATCCCCCGGGGTGATTTTGTATTCCGGGAAGGCGATGTGGTTGCGATTGTGTCCACTCCTCCCAAGGCAAATGATTTCTTCAAAAAGATCGGTATCGGCGCCGGCAGGGCACGTACTGCCATGATCGTCGGTGGCGGCACCATTGCTTATTATCTGGCAAGAAGACTTTTAGAAGTCGGCATTCATACCAAGATCATCGATCAGGATCCCGCCCGCTGTGAGCATCTGAGCGAGCTGCTTCCCAAGGCTTCCATCATCTGCGGCGACGGTACGGATGAACGTCTTCTGATACAGGAGGGACTGGAGAACGTAGATGCTTTTGCTGCGCTGACCGGACTGGATGAGGAAAATATCCTCCTGTCACTGTATGCGAAACGGACTTCCCATGCAAAGGTAGTCACCAAGATCAACCGTATCAACTTCAGTGGGGTCTTAAGTGATATCAAGCTGGATACGATCTCCTATCCACGCCTGGTGACTGCAGATATGATCATTAAATATGCACGATCCATGAACGAATCTCTCAACAGTAATGTGGAAAATCTGTATAAGCTGGAGGACGGTCATGCGGAGGCGCTGGAATTCTACATCAAAGAAGATTCTGCCGTTACCAATGTGCCTCTGAACCGTCTGCACATCCGGAAAAATATCCTGGTCTGTTCCATCGTCCGCGGAGGGCAGGCTATTATCCCCGGTGGTCAGGATGAACTCCATGTAGGTGATTATGTGGTCGTAGTACTGACACATGCACGGCTGAATGATATTAAAGATATTATTGAAGGGTAATTATCATGAATTTTGCGATATTAAGTTTTATTATCGGATTTATTTTACAATTTGAGGCTTTATTCTTACTGCTTCCCTGGATCGTTGGTATGATCTACGGAGAATATCATGTGGCACTGATCTATCTGGTGACTGCAGCTATTTGTTTCATTTTGGGAAAATTGTTAAGTTTCAGGCACACAGGACGTTTTAAGGAATTGTACGTCAGGGAAGGCTTCACCGCCGTTGCACTGGGATGGTTTGTCATGTCTGTTTTCGGTGCTATTCCCTTCGTTCTCACCGGAGAGATCCCTTTTTATATTGATGCTCTCTTCGAGACGATCTCCGGCTTTACGACCACAGGTTCCAGTATCCTGTCCGATGTGGAAGCACTCAGCTATGCCAGCCTGTTCTGGCGCAGCTTCACTCACTGGATCGGCGGTATGGGCGTATTTGTATTTATTATGGCGATCCTTCCGATGATGGGTGGCTCCACCATGAACCTGATGCGTGCGGAGAGCCCGGGTCCTTCCGTCAGCAAGCTGGTACCGAGAGTCCGGGATACTGCGAAAATCCTCTATGGACTTTATATGGCGATCACTGTTTTTGGTGTGATCATGCTATGCCTGTGCGGTATGCCGATGTTTGATTCCCTGTGTACGACCTTCGGCAGTGTCGGCACCGGTGGTTTCGGTGTCAAGAACAGCAGTATCGGCGGTTACTCTCCACTGATACAGAATGCAGTAACGGTACTTATGATCTTAAGCGGTGTCAATTATACGGTATATTTCTGTCTGTTAAGAAAGCAGTTTAAGGAAGCTTTTTCCTTCGAAGAAGTTCGTTGGTATTTTTTGATCATTTTCGCCAGTGCTCTGACGATCGCCTGGAATATCCGCCCGCTCTATGCAACTTTGGGAGAGACACTGCGGCACTCCTTTTTCCAGGTGGGAACGATCATCACCACCACCGGATTTGCCACCACGGATTTCAATATGTGGCCGCAGTTGTCGAAGACGATCCTTCTGCTTCTGATGATGATCGGCGCCTGTGCCGGCAGTACCGGCGGCGGTATAAAGGTATCCCGTGTGCTGATCCTCTTCAAGGCGATCCGCAAGGAGCTGTCCATGATGATCCATCCCCGGATGGTGAAAAAGATCAAGATGGACGGACACAATCTGTCCCACGAGACGCTTCGTTCCACCAATGTCTATATGACGGCTTATTTTATCGTACTCTTCGTTTCCCTGCTGATCGTCTGTCTGGACGAATATGACCTGAGCACAAACTTTACCGCAGTACTGGCCACCCTGAACAATATCGGTCCTGGCCTGGAATTAGTCGGTCCCACCCAGAATTTCGCATTGTTCAGTCCCCTGTCCAAATGCGTGCTGATGTTCGATATGCTGGCTGGAAGACTGGAGCTGTTCCCCATGCTCGTGATCCTGCTGCCGTCCTGCTGGAAGAAATATTAAAGGAATAAATAAATTCCGTACAAAATCCCTGATTCAGGAATTTTTGTACGGAATTTATTGTCTTCTCTGGTACTCTGTCGGCAGAATACCGTATTTCTCCCGGAACAGTCTGGAAAAAGCCTGACTGTTGGGGAAACCGTTCTTTAGAGCTATTTCACCTATGGTGAGATCCGTTTCCTCCAGTTCCCGCAATGCATGTTCAAACCGGATACTCCGCAGATAATCTTTATAATTGATTCTGCCATACCGACGGAACATTTTAGATAAATAAGTGGGACAATACCCAAACGTTGCTGCCAACGTTTCCAGCGAAATTTCTTCCGCATAGTGTTCCTGCAGATATCCGGTGATCTTTCCAAGGTGTCCCATTTTCCTGTTTTCAGTACAATGTTCCTTACTTTCATCCGGCATCTGATAAACAGTTATCAAAAGGTATTTCAGCTGATAAAAGATACTCTGCATCAATAATTCATAGCCGTACTCTTTTCTGATCTGCTGTCTGTACATTTTCTCAAGTAATGCAAAAAGCTTTTCATCCTCTTCCCTTTTTTCACCGGAAAACCGCATTATCTGTTTTTCCATTGGGATCTGTAAAACAATTGCCTCATTTCGTCCCGACGTATGAATGGAATGCACCTCATTACTATTGACAATCACGAACTCTCCTGCCGAAAGAACGTATTTTTTATCACCAAGGTAAGCATCCGCTTTCCCCTCCCGTACGGCAAATATTTCAACACTACAGTGCTGATGCGCCTCACGAATATATTTTCCGTCTGCACCTTCGAAACGGAATAGCTTAAAGGGCAGTCCCCGATCCGGCACCACTGCTTCCTGCCGGTATGTCTTCTCTTCTTTCATAGTCATCCCTAATATTCCACAGAAATACTGCTTCCCGTCTTTTCCACCTTCAGGCAGGTTACCCTTTGACCGGTAAGTCTTTCACTTTCTTCATCCGGCTGCTGTCCACCAATGGCAATCAGGTATTCCCCGGGTCTTACTACACAGTCTCCCTCTTCGGTAATATATGCGAAATCCCGAGGGGAAAGTGTAACTTCGATCCTCTGTTTTTCTCCCGGTGCAAGATGCACGCAGGAGACTCCCTTTAATTGAAATCCTGGTTCATAATCCAGTGATTCCTTTCTCTTCACATAGACCTGTACCGTTTCCCACAAGGCATATTTGCCTTCATTTATCACGCTGGCAGATACTTTCACCTCCCCGGAAGTATCTGTCCTTTCTCCGGATACACATTCCTCTTCATAACGGACTCTGCCATAATGTAGTCCGTATCCGAAGGGATATAACACGTTTTTATCGGTATACCGGTAGGTTCGATCTGCCATGTTGTAATCTGTAAATTCCGGAAGATTTTCTGTTCCCTGATAAAATGTCACCGGCAGTTTTCCGGAGGGGGAAAATTCTCCAAACAACATTTCGGCAATTGCCTTACCACCTCTGGCTCCCGGATACCAACAATCCACGATGGCTTTCACATTCGGGTTGTGTTCCGCCCATGACAGATCTATGGCGCTTCCTGCCATTAACAGAACCACCACCGGTTTTCCCATAGCTGCAACGGTTTCCAGAAGTTCTTCCTGAAGTCCCGGCAGATTTAATCCCAGTTTGTCTCCGCTGGCATATTCATTCCCGGCATCGCCCTGTTCTCCCTCTATGGTTGCATCCAGTCCAAGGCACATTACTGCCACATCGGCATGTTCCACGGCAATCACAGCTTCCTGCATGCGGTCTTTCCTCTCGCCCAGGCCTTCCACCTTATCCTTATACAGACCACACCCCTGCGCATAGAGAACTCTTATTTCTTCTCCCACGTACTGTTGGATTCCCTCCAATGGAGTGATGTATTGCGAAGAGGTTCCCACATAATTGCCCACCAGCGCATCTCTGGAATTAGCATTTGGACCGATCACCGCAATAGTGCAGATTTTTTCTTTCTCAAGCGGCAGAAAGTCCTCTTCATTTTTCAACAGCGTCAGGCTTCTCCGGGATGCTTCCACGGACAGCTTTACATGCTCCGGACACTCCACTTTCTCATAGGAAATATCCGCATAAGGAGAAGGGTAATCCTCCATCATGCCAAGCCGGATCCGGATCTCCATAAGACGCTCCACTGCTTCTGTGATGGCTTCTTCACTCACAAGTCCCATCTCATAAGCCTTCGGCAAATGCAAAAAAGCATTTCCACAATTCAGATCACAGCCATTGTTCACCGCCATTGCAGCAGATTCTTCCGCAATCCCCGTCACATGGTGATGCAGGTGGAAATCATTGATTGCCCAGCAATCCGATACCACATGTCCTTCAAATCCGAATTCGTCCCGCAGAATGTTCTTTAACAGCGTCCTGCTTCCACATGCCGGCTCTCCGTTGACTCGGTTATAAGCTCCCATAACTGCTTCCACTCCGGCGTCTTTGACGCAGCGTTTAAAAGCATACAGATAAGTGTCATATAAATCGTGCCTTGATACCTTTGCATCAAATTCATGGCGGAGAGCCTCCGGTCCGCTGTGCACCGCAAAATGCTTTGCACAGGCCGCTGCCTTCGGGTGATCTCTATCTGGTCCCTGTAATCCCCTGATATAAGCACACCCCAGTTTTCCGGTCAGATAAGGATCCTCCCCGTAGGTCTCATGACCTCTTCCCCATCTGGGATCTCTGAAAATATTGACATTTGGCGCCCAGAAAGTCAGTCCCTTATAGATTCCGCGGTCTCCCTTTCTGGAGAATTCATTGAATTTGGCTCTGCCTTCTGTCGAAACCACATCTCCGATTTTCTGAAGCAGGTCTTCGTCGAAAGTTGCCGCAAGGGCAATTGCCTGAGGAAACACTGTTGCCACTCCGGCTCTTGCCACTCCATGCAGAGCCTCGTTCCACCAGTTATAAGCCGGAATCCCAAGCCTGTCGATCGCCGGTGATTCATACAGCATCTGGCTCATTTTTTCTTCCAGTGTCATCCGCGCTGTCAGCTTTTTTGCATATTCCCTAGTCTCTGTACTCATGAAAAACCTCTCTTTTCATCTATGACAATTTATTTTCCAAAAGAAAATGACAACAACTCCGCCGTTCCATGTGGTCCGTACTTCAAATATTCCTCTGGCATATTTTCTTCTTTCTCACTTCCGATAAATTCTGTAATTTCCCGAAAGTGCCAGCATGGCAAACAGATACAGGAAATTATCATAATAGCGTCTGTCCCCGGTGCGGAGCGGAGTATTCCAGAAGCGGTCTACACATTCCTTTACATGTGATCCGTCCGCTGCCAGTGCCGCCTGTGCATTGACTGCCACAATGGCAACCGGATGCAGTGCCTTCTCTTCCAGTCTTGTTCCATCAATCAGGAACACACCGTCCCAGTGTTCTCTCTGCTCTTCACAGTAAAATTTCTGCAGCCGGTTTGCAATCTCCGTCTGCCACGGATCTTTGTCATACCAGAGATGATCCATGGCAATGTTGGCTATGGTGCGGTATGCATCGCTGTAGTACCAGTCATGTCTTCCGAAGATTTCCTGATGTCCTGCATGGGGTGTCCCGTCATAGTCTGCATATTCTGCAGAAAGCCCGGTCTCCTTGTGGCATGCCTTATGAAGATATTCTCTGCTGGCTGCCGCTGCCTGTTTCCAGAATTCCCGGTCTCCTTCCTCCGCATTTTCTGCGAACAGTTCATAAAAATGTGGCAGATGATAGGAAGGATCCGAAAAATCCATGTTTGTGACAAATTTGATCAGATGATTGGAAGGATCCCACATAGGTTCGCCCGGATGTCCAGGCTCCCCTTTGTGGATACATTCCCGCAGGATTGCTTTTGCCTCTTTGCTGTAAGCAAATATTCCTTCCCCGTCCCCCCAACGGGCAGATGCAAAAAACAATGCCATGGCGAAATATTCTTCTCCGTCCGGCGCCGGTCCCTCCGCATTGTGCGTTCCATCCGTACTGCAGGACCAGGCAAAATAGTTGCGGCAGGGTCCTGCCGGAATATACATATAAGTCCGCACCCACTTCCAAAGGCGGTCGAATTCTGCCTTCTTATCCATCTGGACACAGACCATCATGCCGTAGGACATTCCCTCTGTGCGTACATCATGATTGCCGGTATCCTCCAGATACGCCATATCATCTCCTGCCTCATGATAAAAACGTTCTGCCTCCGTTCCGTAAAATATGGTTTCAAAGGTCTGTTCCAGTCTTTCTGTAATAGCGGTCTCTTCATATCCGCACTCTTTCAATACATTTCGATAAATACCAGTCTGATATGCTCCTGCCATTTGCTTGTTCTCCGATTTTTATTCTTTGACGCCACCCAAAGTAAGTCCTGCTACAAAGTACTTCTGTAAGAAAGGATAAATACAGATAATGGGCAGCATGGTAATGATCGTTGCCGCTGCACGCACGGAAGTCGGTGTTACGGTTCCTGCGGCATTCTTCATTGCCTCCGCTGAAGTTCCCTGATTGGTTACGGAGGATAACAGCTTCATCAATTCATACTGCAATGTGGTCAGATTACTGCTCATGCGATTGTAAAGCATGGCATCAAACCAAGAGTTCCACTGGCCTACCGCCACAAACAGGGCTACTGTGGCATAAACCGGCTTACACAGCGGAGAATAGATCTTAAGAAAAATAGTGCTGTAACCGGCACCGTCCAGCTGTGCGGATTCTTCCAGGCTGTCAGGAATTCCGTTCATATAAGTACGGATCACCAGCATATTAAACGCACTTACCATTCCGGGGATCACATATACCCAGAAGCTGTTGGTAAGCCCCAACCCCTTATATAAGAGGAATGTTGGGATCAGTCCACCGTTTACATACATGGTGATGACCCAGAACAGGGAAACCTCTCTCTGGAACAGGAATCTTTTGCGGCTGACAATAAAAGCAAGGATTGCATTGGCTGCCAGAGACAGCAGGGTTCCGATCAGGGTTCTGGCTACTGTGATATAAGCGCCTGTGATCAGATTATCTTTATGTAAAACCGTCGTATAGTTTTTCCAGGTGAATTTTCTCGGCCACAGGTAGATTCCTCCCCGCAGGGCATCCGTACCGTCATTCAAAGAGATTGCCAAGGTATTCAGCACCGGATATAATGTTATGATCACAAACAGGATCATGATGACACTGTTTATGAACGGAAAAATGTCGAATTTTTTGGACTTGATCTTATATTGTGTATCTATCATTGTAATTACCATCTCTTTCTGTTTTAGAATAACTGCTCTTCACCATTATGTTTTGCAATCTGATTGGCCAGAACGATCAGGATGATACTTACCAGGCTCTTGAAGATACCTGCGGCTGTACCTATTGCATAATCTCCCTGGCTGATACCCCATTTCAATACATAAATATCAATCGTCTGGGAGAACTTCTGTACCAATCCGTTTCCTAACAGATACTGAATTTCAAATCCTGCATTTAATACATTCCCCACATTCATCAGCAGTAAAATTACGATGGTCGGTTTGATTCCCGGAAGGGTAACGTATTTGATTTTATTCCATCTTCCTGCGCCATCAATGGCAGCAGCTTCATACAGGGAAGGATCAATGGATGTGATGGCCGCCAGATAGATAATGGCATTCCATCCTGTTTCCTTCCAGACATTTGCAAATGCTACGATCGGCCAGAAATACCCGGGATGGGCAAAGAAATTGATCGGCTGGCTGATCACATGCAGATTTACCAATACTTCATTTACAATTCCGGTACCGGACAACATATCATGCAGGATACCGGTTACGATGATCCAGGAAAGGAAATGTGGAAGATAAGATATCGTCTGCACTGCCTTTTTTCCGCCCTTACTCTTGATCTCATTCAATAGAATAGCAAATACAATTGCGGTAACGAAAGTTGCCACAAGGTTGATCACACCCATGGCCAATGTGTTACGAATGACCCGGAGGAATGTCACATCCGAGAATAACATCCGAAACTTCTGAAGTCCCACGAATTCGGAGTGCAGGATTCCCAGCTGCGGCTTATAATTCTGAAATGCCATCGCCCATCCTGCTAAGGGAAGATAGTAAAAAATCACCCCATAGATCATCATTACTCCTGCCCAGAAAAGTAGAACTTTTTGCCTTTTGATTTCTTTCCATGTGATAGGTGTTCTGGTTTGTTTTACTTTTTGTTTCGATTTTGTTCTCGTTAACGACATATCCTCGCTCCTTAAAAAACGGGCAGATGAAATTTTACCTGCATCTGCCCATTCTCAAATTTCATTTATATGTTTTTATTTGAACTTTGCTGCCAGTTCCATTCTGCTGTCCAGTTCTGCCTGTAATTCACTGATAAAGTCTTCCGGCTTGCAGGCATTATATGCATCCATATAATCTGCCCATGCTTTGTCGAAATCAGCTGCCATAACTACCTGAGGAAGCTGCTCATGCTTTACTTCACCGATCTTGGTCCATGCCATACCACCGGGTGTGCTGGTATTGAAGTTATTGGAGAAGGACCACATAGGATACCATTCACCGGGAGCTTCGTTAGTGCCCAGCATTTCCACATAAGTCTCGACGCCATATGCCTGGAATGCTTCTTTCACATCGTTGTTTAATCCATCGAAGAATTCCCTCGCCTGGCCATCTGGCTTGTTTGCATTGATACCATCATCACTGGTTCCGTTGTACTGAGGGAAATAAGAATAAGAGCACATATGGGATGCCTTATACTCTGTATCGGAAGCCTGCATTCTCTGCTCCGGTGTTCTGTAGAATTCACCGTTCTCATCTACTTCATAGTCAACACCTTCCACACCCCAGAAACGAAGATTATGGATATCCTGATCAAGCAGATCATTGATCAGCTTCAGTGCGCCGGGAACATCCTTACAGCTTACAGTAATGGCAAGTCCGCTTCCGGAATTGAATGCACCACCGGCATTATGCCACTGGTTTTTTACACTTTCATCAATTGTTATAGGCAGTGGAATATAGTCGCATCCCTGTGCATCCAGTCCTGCCTGCTTGATGGCATCGCCTGCTGTGTAAGCGAAATCCCACCACTGATCGATCATACCCAGGACACGTCCTGTAGAAAGCTTGGAAATATACTCATCATAAGACTGGGTAAAGGACTCGGAGTCTACAATGCCTTTCTTGTATTCTTCATTTAATTTTCTAAAATACTTTACTGCGGTATCGGAAGTGTTGTAATCCAGTACCGTCAGCGTCTCAGGATCTACCATACAGCTTCCGTCATTGGGATAACCATCCAAGAACTGAGGTGCGTTCTCCAGACAGAAGTATCTCCAGTCATCACAGAGAATGGTATAAGGAATATTGGCTGTTCCGTCTTCCATAGTAGGATTTGCTGCATTATACGCTTCGATCAGATCAAAATACTGATCCATGGTCCGGATCTCGGGATAGTCTGCCCATTTCAGAACTCTTGCCTGAATCCAAAATGCTTCATCATTATGTGCACATACCTTCTCTTCGTTCTTGATGCAGCTGAACTGCGGGATCCAGTAAATGTGGCCGTCTTCCTGACGAAGCTTCTCCCACTCCAGATCAGTAAACAGATTCTTGATATTAGGATAATCATCCAGATAATCATCCAGTGCTACCAATGCTCCTGCCTCATACAGCTGTGTGGTTCCAGTCTGTCCCTCAATGAAGTCCGGATACTCACCACCGGCGATCATGGTACCCACAGCTTCATCTGCAGTCTGTCCGGTCAACCAGGTCTCTTTTACTTTGGCGCCTACCTTCTCTGCGATCAGCTGCTGCACTTCATTGTCGTCATTGATCTCAGATCCCGCTACCCCAAAAAATGCGGTGAACTCTTTGATACCTGCTTCTTCTGTGGTACTGTTGGTTCCTGCGCTCGTTGTACCATCTCCGGATGTCTGGTTACCGTCACTGCCACATCCGGTGAACAGTGCCGCTGTCATTGCTGACACAAGTAACAGGCTTACAAGTCTCTTTTTGTTCATGTTGTAACTACCTCCCTTTCGATAAATCTATTTTACCTTTTTGAGAGGAACTAACAATCAGAGGAACTATAGCAAAAGACAGGGGAAATTATAGGTGGTTCTGTAATTTCCCCTGTCTTTTATTCCCTTACTCTCCCTGTTGCATCTTTTTACGGAATCTTGCGGGAGTGCAGCCCTTGATCTGAATAAAACGGTTCGTAAAATAGTCCAAATCATGGTAGCCCACATCTTCTGCAATCTGAACGATCTTTTTATCGGTACGCAGCAGGGCATCCGCAGCCTGCTCCATCCGGTAATTGTTCAGGTAGTCTTTAAAGGATTGTCCGTACTTTTTCCGGAAAAGCTGTCCAAGATAAGCACTGTTGACATAATACTTTTCACTCAGGCTTTTCAGTGTAATATTTGAAGCGTAATTTTCCCGGATCTCTTTTTCCACCATACCCAGAATTCCTCTGGATACATTCTTCCGCAGCTGTGACAGATAATCCGCATATTCGCAGGCAAATCTGGTCAGATGTGCCTTACTTCCGCGCTTTACCCCGGTCTCAAAGCTGCTCTCACTGATGACCCTTAAGATTTCCTCCTGGTTCACGTCATCATCCTGTTCGCAGGCTAAGTGGATCAGCTGAAACAACAGATAATTAATATTCAGGGTCATCGTCTCCCCGCAAATACCGCGTTTACACATTTCTTCATAAAAGAATGCCACCGCCTCCCGGATTTCCAGATGATTGTTCTGTTCGATTGCCTTCAGCAGGCCATCCAGGCTCTGCTTACACAGGATCAGTCCTTCCGGAGATACCTGGACCTCCTCCTCATAGAAATAGATATCCTTCTTTGTCCGAAACCCCTGAAAAGAACGAAGCATACAGGTATTGCCGTAAGACTTTGCTATGCTGCTGATATCCTGCACTTTTTTTCCTGCCAGCATCACCACATTTGTCTGTAAATTTGATGCAAGATATTCCCGGAATCGTTCCAGATACCGTTTTACATCCATCCCATTTTTTTCCGGAACATAATCAAACAAAATCAGTCCGATATCGTAGATTTTTTCATTGACAGAAACATCAAACACACTCAGATCTGCATCTTCTTTCAGATATTCCCTGCTGTATTCATACAGCCGCCTCTGTAATGTCCGCATTTCTCGATCCGTCGTTCCCTCAGCATCATAGGATCCTTCCGTCTGGATCTCCACATAACGCACACCGGTTCCGCATCGCATGTGTTCATGTATATATCTGACATTCAGGTCATCAAACTTCCCTTGGATCAATGCAATCATATGTCTTGCCAGATAAGCCTGCTCCAGCTTCCGGTTCTTTTCATGATCCAGCTCCTCTCTGTTGCGCAGAGCAAGTACCTTATTCAGTACTTTGCACAGAATCTCGCTGTCTACCGGCTTTAGCAGATAATCCGTGCAGTCATTCTGCATTGCCTGTTGTGCAAAACTAAATTCCGCATATCCGCTCAGTATAACAAAATATGCATCTGAAATTTTCTCTTTACGGATGTGTTCCAGCAGTTCCAGTCCTGTCATCTGAGGCATTTTAATATCGGCAATAACCAAATCTACCTTTTCCTTCTTCAAAAAAGCCAGTGCTTCCATCCCATTTGCTGCTGTTCCCGCAATCCGAAAGCCTTCCTTCTCCCAATCTACTAAAAGTTTCAATCCCTGTAAAATAAACGGCTCGTCATCTACCAGCAATACTTTCAGCATCTGTTTTACCCTCCTGCAAACAGGAAATCCGTATCGTAACCGTGGTTCCCACTCCTTCTTCTCCTTCTACACGGAATTCCACTCTGTTTTCCGTTACCATTTTCAATCTGACACAGGCGTTAATAATCCCTACTCTTCCGCCACCCTTGAGCATCTCAATGTCGGCATTGCACATGTTGTTCTGTAGCTCTGTAAGTTTGGCCTCCGCCATACCGCTTCCGGTATCTTCAATTTCTATCTCCAGCCCTTCTCCCTGACGGCCTATCCTTACAAATATCCATCCCGGACTGGATTTGCTTTCGATTCCATGCACACAGGCATTTTCCACAAAGGTTACAATCGTAAGCTTGGGTATCTTGAAGTTTTCACATTCTCTGTCTACTTCAATGTCATAATTCAGCCGTTCTCCAAAACGATACTTCTGAAGCGCCAGATAAGCTTTCACAAATTCAATCTCCTGGAAGATACTCACGGAATCATTGCCCCATTCCACATACTGTCTCTGCATCACCGCCAGTTTGGCCACCATGTCGGCTGTCTCGTTTTCTTTTTTCAAAATGCTGTGCATCCGGATGCTTTCCAGTACATTAAATAAAAAGTGGGGATTGATCTGGCTGTGTAATGCGAGAAGCTCCGCATTTTTTCTCCCCACCAGCATCTCCTGCTCATGGATTTTATTCTTATATACAGTCTCGATCAGTCCATTGGTACGTTCCACCATGCGATTATAATTGCGTATCATACTGCTGATCTCATCTTTACCTTCTTCACAGGGCATTGGAATAAGATGATCACTGTCCACTGATTTAAATACCTTGCTCAGTTCTGTAATCCTTTTTGTAAAGGAACGGTTGAATATCTGAACGAACCAGAAGGGAAAAATAACATTCACCGCAAGGAGCAGCAATATGATGGGAAGTTCATTCCGGATGCTTGTAAGAAAACTGTTCTCTACCGGCTTTACATAAATCGTAAGTTCCGTACCATACAGACTGATGGTATGTTCATAGACTTCTCTCATTGTTGCGTTATCCAGCCGCTGAAACTCGCTGCCGTAGCTGCCGTATTGTCCATTGGAAAGAAGGATCCGATCTCCTTCACAGATCAGAACCTCATTATCATAGTTCATGTTTTTAATGGTGCGCACCATACTGCCGTAATCAAACTCGATTTTTAAATACTTTTCTGTCTCTGCATCATAGAAATCCAGCCGCTGTAGATAAATGATGCGCCGCTCCCTTGTGATTCTGGAACTGCTGTCATCATAGACAAAAAAAAGTCCCTTGCTTTTCGCTTCTTCATTCAGCCGCAGATAACTCTCTGTATTCTTAAGCTTATCCAGCGTATTGACCCTTCCTCCGTTTACAATGGTATCATTATCCGTATACAGGGTAAATATCATACTGTTCATCCCAAGAGCATTTTCCAATAACGTCCCGCTCAGGAAATTCTGATATGCCGCCACATATTCTGCAGAATTAGTGTATCTTTTGGATAAGAAATCTTCAAAATCGCGATTGGTATAAATACTGCTGCCTATCTCCCCGGCATTTCCGATCATACTGCTCAGACTGTATTCCACCGTACTCGCAATATTGGACATCTCATGCTCCCTGCGCTCTCTGTCAAATTTTGCAGTCGTCAGAAATACAACGCCGTCTGTTACGATCAGGGGAATCAACACACAGACAACATAGAAAATATAAAACTTTTTTTTGATGGTGAAATCATCCATCCAAAGATCCAGTTCATGTAATACCTTCCCCATAAGATCCTCTCCTCTGTTATGTAAAAAAGAGCAGACATTTTTACAGCCCGCTCTTCTTTATTATAGGACATCTGCGTTCTATCCGCAATCCGTTTTTATATGGCATTCTGCACAAACCAGGCAAAATCAGCATAGTTACTGCTGTCCTGTCCATTGGCAGATGCGTACATTCCTATCGTACATCCCACAAATCCTCCTGCTTCCTCCGTGGTATAAGGAAGCAGACTGATATCCTCAGCAATCAGCCTCTCCCTGCCATCCCTGAAAAGCCATATCCGTGCCTTCTGCCTGTCGCAATGCATTCGCATTTTAAAGAATTGCCTACCTTCTCCTGCCGGCTTTTCGGTAAGAATTCTCTCTTCCCCATGGATGCAGGCTGTCACAACAAAACAATTCTCTTCAGCCCTTTTCCGGATCTCCATGCGCAAATGATTTTCATGATTCTGGTACAACACCATTCCCGCAGTCTCACATTCCTGCTTCGGTTCAAATTCCATCCCGGTCTCTGCATAGAATGCATAATTTTTCTGACGGATTCCGAAATAGGAACAATGATTGCGGTCAGATATTTTTTCCCTTTTTGTATAGAGCCGCAGCATCCCCGGCCGGTGACTCAGGGAATAGTTTTCTTCACAGATTTCTTCTACACTTACCAGCCGTTTGTCCGGTGTTTTCTCCCAAAAACTGATATGATCGGAAGTACTGCTTACTTCCTCTGGAAAACGGTATTCTTTTGTGGGCAGTTCCAATGTATCTTCCAGATGCCCGACGCCTTCTGCAATCACCGGCCATCCATTTTCCCATGTGACTTTTGCCAGAAAAGTCTCTCTTCCCATGCTGCTGTGTCCTTCACAGGGTCTGGATGCCAGCATTACCACATACCAGTTTCCCCGTCCATCCTCCACCAGATCTCCGTGTCCTGCGTAGATCACAGGATAGTTTTTCCCCAGATTCCTGTGGGTGAAGATCGGGTTTCTTGGGCACCCCTCGAACCACTGGAACAGCTTTTTACTTCTGGCAATGCTGATGCTGTGCTCCGGTCCGGTTCCTCCTTCTGCATGCATCAGATAATAATAACCGTCGATCTTATAAAGGTGCGGTCCCTCCGGCCAGATAACTCCTTTTACAGCCCCTTTCCAGATTGCCATGCTTTCTCCCACAAGCTTCATCTGCCGAAGATCCAGTTCCTGCACCCAGATTTCCCAGTCTCCGTTATAGCGGACTCCTTCCGGATTCGGTCGCGTACCACAGTAATAGCATTTCCCGTCATCATCGAAGAAAAGACTGGGATCAATCCCCGGAGCATCTTCGCCGAGATAATAAGGATCCGACCACGGTCCTGCTGGATCTTTTGCCGTTACAATGAAATTGCCTCCGTAGCTTACATTGGTAGTGATCATGTAAAACAGTCCATCATGGAACCGGATGGTTGGTGCATAAATCCCCTGTGATATTTCACTTCCCTTCACCGGAAGTTGTTCCGGTCTGTCAAGAATATTCCCGATCTGCTCCCAGTGCGCCAGATCTCTGCTGTGGAAAATCGGAACTCCCGGTGCATACACAAAACTGGAATTCACAATGTAATAGTCCTCTCCTGCCCTGCATATGGATGGATCCGGATAGAAACCGGATAAAATTGGGTTCTTTGCTGTAACCATTTTGTTTTCCTCACTCTGTTCTATATTGTGTATCCAAATCCTAAGATTGTAAATTTTTTATTCCGGTCTTCCTCTGTCACTGCAATCCGTACTTTATGGGATCTGCTTTCTGTCTCCCAAAACAGTAATACAGCATTACAATGCAGCCAATTGTTCTTATGGGGATCCGCCGTCATACAATATACATCATTTACAAATACATTGGCTTTCCCCACATCCATTTCTCCGGAATCCTTAAATATAAGAAACAGTGACTTGCAGGTAATCTCCATTTCAAATCCCGGCATCTGCGGTCTGCTTCCATCATACATCCAGTTATACGGAAATTCCGGTGTCTGTGTAAGGTTTCCGTCCATTTCCACACTCTGTAATTCTATATCTGTGGAAGTAAAACTACCCGCCCGGATTTTGGCTCCTACATAACGGTTCTTCTTATCCAGTAAAAAAATTCTTTCAAAATCAGCACCGATCACTGCCGGTCCGGAAAGCTTTTCCGACAGGATCTGTTCCTCCGTCATTCCTTCCACAAAAGTCCCAACTCTTGCAGGTTCTGCTGCATCACAACGTTCAAACAGATATTGCAGACAGTCTGCCATAATGGTATGTCCGGTATTATTAGGATGAAAGATATCATAGAAAAACTGATTTTTAGATAAAATTCTTCCCTCGCCGCACTTTAATGAAAACTGTAGAGTTACCGCATCGCGGATGCTCACCATGGGAAGATCATAAAGATCCCCCACCGGCCTTAACCGCTCCTGTAAATTCCAATCATTTGCAAATACCGAAAACAGGAGAACCACTGCCGGCTTCCATGGCAGTTTCAACACTTTCCGCACCAGGCTTTCATAACAGACACCCTTTGTCTCATCTCCCTCATCGTTTACTGCAAATTCAATAACCACAATATCCGGTCGTTCCCCTTCCCTGAGCACATCCCGGTCAAACCGGATCATTCCCAGTTCTGAAGGTGTTCCGCCGACTCCGGCTTTGATAAACCTGACATTGTTCTGTGTCGAAAAACGATTCTGAAACAGTTGAAAGGATTTATATGCATAGCATTCCGTATGGATTGGTATAGCTCCGGCTCCCTGCGTGATAGATCCACCGATATAGGCAAGCGTTACCTCTTTTCCTGCCTTAGATTTTTCAATAGCCTTACGGATACGATAAGGATTCCCCAGCTGCAACAGAGAGCGGCTGATCATGCCACAGTATTCTTCCGAATGCATATCTATAACCAGATCCTCTTCCTCCGGAGGTGCTTCGTATCCGTCATTTAGGAAGAGTCTTACACTGACCTTTCCCATCCGCTCCGGCGCTGCAAACAGAATTTTAATCTGTCCCGGCACATGATCATCCTCTGTCCACCTGTAATCCGACAGATAGATTCTATGTTCCATGCCGTCACACTTAAGAGAAGTCGTAAGATTCGTTCCACCTCCGTACAGGTCCTTTTTCCCATACATCTGAAATACAAATTCTGCGGTTTCTTCCGGCCGGTCCGTCTCCACGCTTACGCCGATACTATGTACCAGTCTGCCAAATCCCTCTACTGTCTCCAGAAGTCTCAGTTCTTCCTTATCCGTAACATTTCCCGTGATCTGTGCACTGTTGATCAGCCGTCCGTCGCTTTCATAGATAAACTGGATTCCGGTTCCGTCCTTTTGCCGTTCTCCAAAAATATCTTTGTCTTTTAATATATAGAAAAAAGGTCTTGCCTTTTCCGGATCCTTCGGTGCTGTCGGTCCTGCCATTTCCATCCCTCCCAAACTTTTATCAGTTCTATTATAGTCCGGCTTTCCTTGCACAAACACCCGGGAAAATATAGGAAATGCAGGTAATAATTTTATATCCGGCAGGCTGCAAATCGTCTCCGGAAGGAATTCCAATCTTCTCCATCGCTTCGTTCCATGACGATTGCTTTTGCTTTTTGTCCATCCGGAATATATTTCTTTATAATGTTTTGCATCCGTTCCGCTGTCTCTTCCGCATTTGTCATCACCAATATAGTCTCCACGGCTTTTCCTGCTGCCAGAAAGTATTCCATAATGTTCGGTATTTTCCCCTGGTGCAGGAAACAGGACGCAGTTTCTGTGGAAAGTGCTTTTAAGATCATTACGCTCCGCTCTTTTTCCGCTCTTTCAAAATATGCCGGTGTATATACGTAGATCGTACTTACTTTCTCTTCCTCCGCGAGATAATCATAATGTATATGCACCTGACCGTGCACTGTATCCGCCAGTTCTGTCAGTGGGAACTCCGGATCCGGCATTTCCAGATAATTCACAGCCCTATCTCTCGAGTATCCCACCGGTGCATCCGGATTCATCACATCTGTACCGTTTACCCTGAAATATACATTATGGTATCCCGGGGTGATGTTGTGGATTTCCCCTGTCCAGTATCCTTGTCTTTCCTGATCTTTCCTGAGTTTTAGGAATTCTTTTCCGTCCAGGGCAGCTTCTACCGAGACTGCCTCCGATGCCTCGAAGCATACGACTGCCGTTCCCTGTTCCGTAATGCAGATTCCGTGAGGGATGTCCGGGTATTTTCCTGCAGGCCTCCCTGCTTCATCAGTCTCAAAGCGGATCTGGCGGTATACCGGATCAAACATCAGTATCTGTTCTTCCATGGTCTGTCGCTGTAGTCTCTGTCTTGTGATTCTGGCTGTTCTTTCCCCCGGAATGTCATCCGTTTCTGCCCCCGCTTTCCGGAACAATAACGGTACAAAATCATACAGGCTTTTCCTCCAGACATGCCATTCGTGATATCCCTCATATACTTTGGAAATGCAATACTTTCCTGCATTTTCAAACTTTTGTTCTATCTGCTCCATTCCTTCTCTGATTTGTTCTTCATAAGTGCCACAGGACATAAATACCACATCCAGCTGCTCGTCGCTATCGCAGATCCGTTCCATCTCATGAATAGCAACTCCGGAAAAAACACCGGCAGCAGAAAATAACTTCATATTTTTTGCCACAATATCCGTAGTCTGCGCCGATCCCAGAGAAAGTCCCGCCATCGCCCGGTAATCTCTTCCCTTTCTCACCCGGAAATTATTTTCAATATAAGGAATAATGTTGTGGATCAGTTCACTCTCAAAATTCCCGGGGTAAAATACAGGTTTTTCTCCATCTTTGAAGGCATAGCCACTGCTCATGACCACGATCATTTTCTCGCACTTTCCCTCTGCAATCAGACAGTCCATGATTAAATTTGCCTTCCCCTGCCAGATCCATCCGGTCTCGTTCTCTCCTACGCCATGCTGCAGGTACAATACCGGATATCTTTCATCTCCTTCTTCATATCCATAAGGTGTATAGACATAACATTCCTTCAGGTGGCTGCTCACCTTCGAAACGTATTTACAGATGCTGACCGTACCATGAGGAATATCCTTTGCAAAATAGAAATCCACATTCTTCTCCTGCACCTCAAAAGTATTGATCGCAGCAAAACACCCATAAGAAATTCCGGCGTACGGATTGCAGATCCGGACACCGTCCACATACCAGAAATAATAATGCATCCCCCAGTGAAAATCTTGAACTTCCGCAAAAAATCCGCCCTGCCCATCGGGCATCAGATCTATTTTCTTATTTGTAAAATATCCTCCCAGTCCGGCAACCTGTACTATTTTTGCTGCCGGTGCATACAGATAAAAAATGACTGCGCCGTCTTCTTTCACTGTAACAGATGGTCTTCCTGCTCTCTTTTTTTCTATTGGATATCTGTCCAAAGCTCCGTTTCTCTTCTCGTTCATAAAAAAATACCCCCAATCCTTTTCTTTAGTTTAAAGGAATTGAGAGGTATTTTTCTATTTGTTTTTTATACTTTTTTGTAAAAAACTTATCCTTTTACTCTTTTTTCCACCTCAAGCTGCAACATCTGATAATAAATCTCAGGATTGCAGGAATCATATGCTTCCATATATTGCTCCCACGCAGTCTCAAAATCTTCTGCCATGATTACCTGCGGAAGCCATTTGTGTTTCACCGCATCCATCCGATCCCTGACCTGTCCGGCAGGAGAATTGGCAAATAGGGATGTCGTGTAGCTATACATGGGATACCATGCCCCGGGAGCCTCATTATTGCCGATCATATCCACATAATTTGTCACTCCGTAAGCAGAAAAACATTCCTGAATGTCCTTAGGCTGATTTTTAAAAAATTCCGTTGTCTGATATTCCAGGGAAAATGCATTGATCCCATCGGGAAGCTTTCCTTCTACTCTGGGAAAATATGAATAAAAACAAAAGTGTTTTCTCTTTTCCTCCGAAGTCATCCATCGCTTCGCCTGCTCCTCAGTCAGGTAGAACAATCCGTTCTCATCCACGCTATAGTCAACTCCCTCTTCGCCCCAGAATCGCAGTTTAATGATCTCCGGTTCCAGTAGATCGCTGACAAACTGCAAAGCTCCGTCAATATCCTCGCAGGATACCGTAATGGATAAGCCTGTAGAGCTGTCCAGCTCTGCAGAGCGCGTTACATGCCATTGATTGGCGATTCCTTCCTCTCTGGTAATCGGAAGTGGAACATAATCGCAGCCCTGTTCTCTAAGGCCCTGTTCATCATAGGCATTCTGAATCGAATAGTAGAACTGCCACCACTGATCCGGCATACCGCAGACCGCACCCGTGGATAATTTTGCCAGATAATCCTCATAGGTCTCTGTAAATACTTCTGCACCGAGAATATCTTTGTGATATTCCTCATTCAGCTTTTTAAAGTACCATTTGGCAGTATCTGTGGTGTTATAATCGTAAACCTGTAATGTATCCGGATCCACAATACAGCTTCCGTCATTTGGATAACCATCCAGAAACTGCGGAATATTTTCCAGACAAAAATACCGCCAGCCATCACACAAAATCGTAAACGGAATGTTCGGTGTTCCATCCTCCATTACCGGGTTCGCTGCCACATATCGCTCGATGAGATCAAAATATTCATCCACAGTATGAATCTCCGGATACCCCGCCCATTTCAACACTCTGGTCTGGATCCAGAAGGCTTCACCTGAGTGGGTCACCTCCACATCTTCGCCATGGGTCACACCAAACTGTGGAATCCAATAGATATGACCGTCCGGTCTGCGGAATCTCTCCCACTGTTCTTCCGTCAGGTAATTTTTGATATTGGGATAATTCTCCCAGTATTCATCTAAAGGAAGTAATGCCCCTGCCTCATAAAGACTGGTATCTCCGGAAATAAAATCCGGATATTCCCCACTCACAATATAACTGTTCAAGGCACTTTCCTTGGACTGTCCCACCAGCCACAATTCTTCACAATCCGCACCTGTCAGGCGCGCGATTTCTTTTTTCATATCATTATTCTGGTCAATGGCTTCTCCCTCCACAGCAAAAAAAGCTGTGAAATGCTTCACATTGTTCTGCGCCGCTGTCTGTGCATACGCAAAATATAATATTACGCCCAAAAGGCCAAATACCGCTACTGCTGTGATAATCCTTTTTTTCAATTGTCTACCCTCGTATTTCTCTGTTTTTCAGGCTTTCAGCCATGCAATCTCTTGCTTATACGGTGGAATCGTCTTCTTCGTTTCTCCCTCTGCGCAGAGCCATGGTGTCTCCAAAATCTTCGGTACACCTGCGAACCGCTCGTCATGGACGATCCGGTGCAACGTGTCGTAGCCAATGGTACCTTGTCCGATATTGGCATGGCGGTCCTTGTGGGCTCCTAAGGGATTCAGGCTGTCGTTCACATGGATCACTGCGATCTGATCTAATCCCAACACACTGTCAAACTGCGCCAGCACACCCTCGTAGTCATTCACCAGATCGTATCCGGCATCGTTCACATGGCAGGTATCGAAACATACCCGCAGTCTGTCCTTCCGTTCTACTTTGTCATAGATCAAGCGTAGCTCCTCGAAAGTTCTGCCGATTTCACTGCCCTTGCCCGCCATAGTTTCCAACGCAATCCTGACATTGCTGTCATCCGCATCAAGCACCAGATTCAGTCCTTTTGCGATCTGCTCCACAGCTTCTTCCACACCGGCACTTAAGGAAGATCCCGGATGCAGTACCAGTACCTTACTGTGAAAGGCGGCGGCTCTTTTTACTTCTTTTGCCAGAAATTCCACACCGAAATCGAACATTTCCGGCTTCTCCATATTTCCCAGATTGATAATATAGGGGGCATGAATGATGATCTCCCGGATACCTGCTTTTTCGGCATAGGCAAGCCCCTCATCAAGTCTCAGTTCTCCGATTTCCTTGCGTCTCGTGTTCTGGGGGGCCCCGGTGTAGACCATCAATGCATTGGCACCGTACTCTGCTGCCTCCTTCACAGAACCTAAAAACATCTCTTTTCCTGACATTCCCACATGGGAACCTAATAATATCTCAGTCATGATCTCTCCTTATTTTTGAATTTCTAACACCATTACCAACACTGTTATCCACCGGATCCACTGATGATTTCCGGCAGTCCGGCTATCGGATCAAAAGTAACCATGCCATTCCATAATAAGTCACCACTGCCACCAGATCGTTTACCGTAGTGATCAGGGGACCGGATGCCACTGCAGGGTCTACCTTGATCTTATGGAAAAACATGGGGATCACCGTACCTACGGCACTGGAGATCGCCATGGCCACTAAGAGGGAGACTCCCACGCAGCCGGAGATGCCAAAGGCTCCCATCCAGGTATAACCCTTGAAAAAATGTACATAAACACCAAGGCACAGAAGCGCCATCACGCCCAACAAAATACCATTTAAGGAACCGGTCTTTACCTCCTTGACCACCAGCTGGAACTTCTGTTTTCCCGTCAGGTTTTCATCCATCAACACGCGGATCGTCACTGCCAGGGACTGGGTTCCCACATTTCCCGCCATATCCAGCACCAGTGACTGGAAGCAGATCACGATGGGAAGCACCGCCACCACATTTTCAAAAAGTCCCACCACAGAAGACACTCCCATGCCTAAGAACAGCAGGATGATCAGCCAGGGCAGACGCTTTTTCATACTCTGGACTATGGGCTCCTTCAGATCCTCTTCTGCGGTCAGACCTGCTAGCTTTGCATAGTCCTCGCCCATCTCATTGTCCACCATTTCGATCAGGTCTTCGGATGTGATGACACCGAGGATTCTCTTATCTTCTGACAATACGGGAATCGAGTCCTCCGCATAATCCAGGATCCGATCCATACAATCATCGATCTTCTCATGATCGGTCACATAAGGATAAGATTTCAACACCAGATCTTCCAGATGTGTATTTTCTCTTGCACGGATCAGATCCTTCAAATCGATGGCTCCGGCGAAAACACCCTTTTCATCTACCACATAGATGGTCATGATATTGTCGTTTTCTCCTGCCTGCTTCACCAGTTCGCTCATAGCCTGCTTGATGGTCAGGTCTTCCGGGATGCAGATGTAGTTCGTTGTCATGCAGCTGCCGATCTCTTCCTCATCGTAAGACAGCAGCATCTTAACATCTTTTTTTGCATCCTCGTCCAGCATCCGGACAATCTGTTCCTTCTCCTCCGGATCCAGATCTTCCAATAGGTCAACAGCATCATCGGAATCCATCTCGGAGATCACTCTCGCAGCACTCTCCACGGACAGTTCCCGGATATACTTACGGGGTTCTTCAATGTATTTGAAGATTTCTGCGACCTTCTGCGCTCCCAACAGGTGATACAGGCGCTTGCGTTCTTCCTCTGTCATCCCCGCCATCATATCGGCAATATCGTTCTTATGATAATTTAAGAGGAAATCCAGGATCTCCTCATCCGTTTTCTCGCTGCGGAATAATTCTGCCAGTTCGGAATATTTCTTGTTCATAATCTAATTCTCCTTTCTCGTTCTCATTCTTCGATGCAACGTAAAGGGCAAAAATCACCACCACCCGTCTAACGGGTGGTTTGCTCTGAGGCTATAAGCCTCTG
>NZ_JBOKRY010000018.1:0-60434 GCF_051972595.1 Simiaoa sp.
TTCGCGTTAGCCGATAAGTGCCATGGATGGCAACGTAAAGGCGGCCCCGTCATGACGAGAAGCACTTGGTCACTTTCCTTTAGAAAATCCACAGTTGTAGCTAGCATCCGAGTCTGGGGCGGGCAGCCCTTTCTGCGTGGATTTTAGAACAACTATTTCATTAACTCTCAAGTTAACGTAAAAACACGTTGCCCAAATTGGCAACGTGTCCTAATCTTATTTTTACGCCAGCATCATGCGGTCATTGGCGAATTCTCCGCCGCTGACTTCTTCGAACTTAGCAAGCAGATCTTTTACCTGAAGATTCTTCTTCTCTTCTCCCGCCACATCGTAGATGACTTTACCTTCGTGCATCATGATCAAACGGTTGCCGTGTACAATAGCATCCTTCATGTTATGGGTTACCATCATGGCAGTCAGCTGATTCTCAGCGATGATCTTGTCACTGATCTCCAGTACTTTTGCTGCTGTCTTGGGATCCAATGCTGCGGTATGCTCATCTAACAGCAGAAGCTTCGGCTGCTTTAAGGCTGCCATCAAAAGTGTGATAGCCTGACGCTGACCACCGGACAGAAGACCCACCTTGCTGGTCATACGATCCTCCAGCCCCAGTCCGAGCGTCTGTAATTTTTCACGGAACAGCTCTCTATCCTCTCTGGAAACGCCCCAGCGAAGAGTTCTCTTCTCGCCGCGTCTTAAGGCAATTGCCATGTTCTCTTCGATATCCATGGTGGCGGCGGTTCCCGTCATGGGATCCTGGAATACTCTTCCCAGATACTTTGCTCTCTTATGCTCCGGCAGGCTCGTAATATCCGTGCCGTCGATAATAATCTTGCCGGAATCGATGGGCCATACACCGGCAATGGCATTCAACGTGGTGGATTTACCGGCACCGTTACCTCCGATGATGGTCACGAAATCTCCGGGATTTAAGTTTAAGTTTACACCGTTTAATGCCACCTTTTCATTGATGGTTCCTCTGTTAAATACTTTATGTATATCCTGTATCTCCAATGCGTAAGCCATTATTTTGACGCTCCTTTCCGAAGTGTTCTCTTCTCCTTCAAGTAAGGAATTGCCAGGAAAATGGCAACTACGATAGCGGAGAACAATTTCATATCCTCTGAAGGCATCTTCAGCCACAGAACAAACTGATATACCATGTAGTAGATCACTGCACCCAGAATTACGGATGCTAAAGTAAATGCGAAAGCAAGTTTTCTCTTGCTGGCGAACTTACCGAACAGTACCTCACCGATAATAACAGCTGCCAGACCAATGACAATGGCTCCACGTCCCATATTGACATCCGATGCCCCCTGGAACTGTCCGTACAGCGCACCACACAGACCTACCAGACCGTTGGAGATCATCAGCGCCAGCACCTTGATAAAGTTAGTATTGATGCCCTGTGCTCTCGCCATATTGCTGTTACAGCCCGTAGCACGGATGGCATGTCCCTGTTCTGTTCCAAAATACCAATACATCACAGCGATCAGAGCCAATAAAAATACGATCATTCCCAGGAAAAAGAGAAGTCTGCTCACCGAACCGTCCGTCACATAACGCAGCGATACCACCAGCGGATAATTATCTACGCTGACCGGCTGGTTTGCTTTGCCCATGATATTCAGATTAATGGAATACAGGGAGATCTGCGTCAGAATACTTGCCAGAATTCCGGGGATTCCCAGTGCGGTGTTCAACAGTCCCGTTACCATGCCTGCCAATGCTCCGGCCAGGAAAGCAATGGGCAGCGTAGCTATAGGAGAAACTCCCGCACGAATCAGCATAACGGATACCGCAGCACCGGTTGCAATGGAACCATCCACGGTCAGATCAGCAAAATCCAGCAGGCGGAACGTAATATACACTCCCAGTGCCATGACTCCCCAGATCATTCCCTGCGCTATTGATCCCGGCATTGCCCTGAACAGGGAAAGGGGATTCAGTGACATAAAGTAAGACATTTCTTTTTCCTCCTAAAACTTCCGATAGGGATACCGCTTATCTGGCGCTATCCCTATCGAAGTATATTTTGTTTCCGTACTTAATTAACTGAGTAATTACGATGTCGGGGTCAAAAACCCCCGACTTTGATACCTACGGATTGCTTCGTGCTACGCACTCACACATCTCCGCTCCGCTTCGGTCCGTGCTAGACATGTGCCACTGGCACATAGCACCCTACCCAATATTCGCATATCGTGGGATTATCATCCCACTTTTATGCTCATATCGGGGCGGGTCCCAAGGTCTTTCACCCACTTATGAGCAAGCTCATGTGGGCTTAGACCTTTTGACCCTGGTATCATAATTACTGAATTGCTACATAATCATCGGGAACAGTGATGCCAAGTTCCTCACAGATCTTCGCGTTGTACTTCTTGGTAACGTTGGGAGCGTACCGAACATCCATGGTAGTGATGTCTGCACCCTCAGCCAGGATCTCGTATGCCATCTCACCGGTAGCATATCCAAGGTCATAGTAGCTGATGGATAAGGTAGCTACACCACAACCGTTGCAGATACCCTCTTCACCTGCGATGACAGGAACCTTAGCGGGAGCTACTACGTTGTATACGGTCTCGGTTACAGATGCCAGCGTGTTGTCGGTAGGAATATACAGAACATCACACTCTCCTGCCGCTGCAGTAGTTACAGACTGTACTTCATTGGTATCAGCAATTGCATACTCTTTATAAGCAATACCGTCTTTGTCCAGAGCAGCCTCAAACAGCTGAATCTGATACAGTGAGTTTGCTTCTGCAGAACAATATAACAGACCAACCTGCTTTACGTCCGGGAACAGTTCCTTTAACATAGCTTCCTGCTCTTCAATGGGAGCCAGATCGGAAGTACCGGAAATATTTCTGCCGGTAGCACCGGACCAGTCAGAGATTTCTAACGCGGTAGCATAGTCGGTTACGGAAGTACCTAAGATAGGGATCGAGGTCGTAGCTGCTGCTGCACTCTGTAAAGGAGACGTAGCATTTGCAAGGATCAAATCCACACCATCAGATACAAAACCATTACAGATGGTAGCTGCGGTGGTCTGCTCACCCTGTGCATTCTGCAGATCAAATTTTACATTATCACCAAGCTTTTCTTTTAATGCATCCTGGAATCCCTGGGTAGCTGCATCCAGAGCCTCATGCTCTACCAGCTGGCAGATACCGATGTTATATACCTTGCCGTCTGTGGAAGCTGCTGCTTCGGTCTGTGCTGCGCTGCCTGCTGTGGTAGAAGCAGTTCCGTTATCGGTGCTGCCACAGCCTGTCAGAACAGTCGCTGCCATTACTGCGGTAAGTACTACAGATAATAATTTCTTTTTCATAATAAATGCCCTCTTTTCTGCAGATCTTTCGATCCGCTTACTGTAATGCATAGACGCTTTAACCCGTCAAAGCGTTGCACTGATAAATATCATAAACCATAAAAGGGCATTCGTCAAACTGATTTCATCGATGCATTAGATAACATCAATCAAATTTTTAAATATCAGATTTTTTCACAACCTCACCGGGTCTCTTGAAGATATGTCCGGCAGGAATCACGCCTCTGACGCAGGAGGTAGGATACACATTGGAATTACGTCCGATGACAGTTCCCGGGTTCAGTACGCTGTTGCAGCCCACTTCCACGTGGTCGCCTAACATGGCTCCCATTTTCTTCAGTCCGGTCTCGATCTTCTCCTCGCCGTTCTTCACAACCACCAGCGTCTTATCGCTTTTTACATTGGAAGTAATGGAACCGGCTCCCATATGAGACTTAAAGCCCAGCACGCTGTCTCCCACATAATTATAATGGGGCACCTGTACTTTATTGAACAGAACCACGTTCTTCAGTTCGGTGGAATTGCCGACTACCGCACCCTTTCCCACGATGGCATTGCCACGGACAAATGCGCAGTGACGGATCTCCGCTTCCTCATCAATGATCAGCGGCCCGTTCAGGCAGGCGGTAGGAGCAACTTTTGCGTTTTTAGCCACCCAGATATCCTCGCCTCTTTTTTCATAGATTTCCTCCGGCAGTCTCTTGCCCAGTTCCAAAATAAAATCGTGGATTCTGGGAAGTACCTCCCATGGATACTCTGCCTCGGTAAACAGTTCTGCCGCAATGGTCTCTGTCAGATCATACAGATTTTCAATCGTAATATTTTCCATGTTATTTTCTCCTCATCTTTATTCTTTATTTTTCGCATTGGATTGCTTATTTTTCTTCTGGTAAAATTCTTCTGTAGCCTGGAACTGTCTCCATAGCACGCCCTGATTGTTCAGTCCCCGCACGGCAATGGTTCTCCTGCCCACGAAATCCGTAAGCTTCCCCATGTACTCATCCGGTGTGATGACACCGTCTGCCACCATGGTAAGTCCTTTTTCCCAGCTGGCTGTCAGAGCCGGATTCAAAAGCGGTCTTATGGAATCCGATACCACATCGTAGATCATCTCTCCCATCTGGGTAGGAGTCAGTACCTGGGTCTTTTTATTCAGTGCCAGATACTCGATGTTCACCAGTTTCTTCAGAATCTCCGCTCTTGTAGCGCTGGTGCCGATACCGCTTCCCTTGATCTGTGCCCGCAGTTCCTCATCTTCTATGAACTGTCCGGCGTTTTCCATGGTCAGAATGATGCTGCCCGAGGTATATCGCTTGGGTGGAGAAGTCTCGCCTTCTTTGATCTCGTAGGTATCCGCGGATAAAGTATCTCCCTTTTTCAGATGCATCAGCAGATTGGTAAGCTCAGCATCACATTTTTCATCGGCACTTTCGTTCTCGTTCTCTTTGTCCTCCTTCAGCGCCGTATTCTCCTTTTTGAAGGAGAAATTAGTCACCTTCAGATATCCTTCCTGTATCAACACCTTGAAGCTGGCAAAAAAGCTTTCTTCCTTTACCTGCAATGTAAGAGAGAACTTCTGATAGACTGCCGGCGGATAGAAAATACTTAAAAACCGACGTACAATGACCTCGTATACTTTTGCCGCCGTAGGGGCCAGCCCCGCCAGATTGTTCAGCCCCTGTCCCGTAGGGATAATGGCATAGTGGTCCGTGATCTGCTTGTCGTTCACATATCGGGTCTTTGCTATATTTTTATAGGTGCCCTGCTCTAACACTTCTCTGGCGAAAGGTGCTGCCAGGGCATAATTACGAAGTCCTCCGATATTTTTATGGATTTCCTTTGCCACTGCCGTAGACAGAACTCTGGCATCCGTTCTGGGATAAGTGGTCATCTTTTTTTCATATAATTCCTGTACGATCCTAAGTGTCTCGTCCGGACTGATCTTAAAGTATTTGGAACAGTCATTCTGCAGCTCCGCCAGATTATATAAAAGCGGCGCATTTTTGTTTTCTTTTTTCTTATCGATGCCGGTGACGGTCACCGGTCCTGCAGGTTCCGCAGAAAGTTCCCCGATCAGGCGCTCGGCATCCTCTTTTTTCTTAAAACCGTTCTCCTTATACAATACAGGAGAATTATAGTATTTCGAGCCCTCCACTGCTCTCCACTCTGCGGTAAAAGGCTTTTCCTGCAGCTTAAAATTGCCGATCACCCGGTAAAAAGGAGTCTTGGTAAACGACCGGATCTCCCTCTCTCTGTTCACGATCATGCCCAGAACGCAGGTCATGACTCGACCAACGGAGATCACTGCACGATCTCTCTTCAGATAATCCTTTACAGTCTTACCGTATTTTAAAGTCAGTGCCCTGGAGAAGTTGATACCCATCAGGTAATCCTCCTTGGCACGCAGATAAGCGGCATTTCCCAGATTATCATACGTCGAGAGATCCTTGGCTTCCCGGATCCCACGTAAGATTTCCTCCTCCGTCTGGGAATCGATCCATACACGCTTCCGTTCTTTGCCCTGTACACCCGCCATCTGCTCCACGAGACGATAGATATATTCTCCCTCCCGCCCGGAGTCGGTGCAGACATAGATTGTAGAGACATCCTCTCTGTTTAGCAGGGAACTCACGATGGTATATTGTTTCCTGGCATTTTCAATGACTTCGTATTTGAATTCCGCCGGGAGAAATGGAAGTGTATCAAAGCTCCATCTCTTAAACTTCTCGTCGTACACCTCCGGATAGCTCATGGTCACCAGATGTCCTACACACCAGGTAACAATGGCTTCTTCCGACTCCAGATATCCGTCTTTGGAACGCATATTATATTTTAAAGCGTTGGCAAATTCTCTTGCCACGCTGGGTTTCTCTGCAATAAATAAATTTTTACCCACGTATTACCGTCTTCCTGTCATAAATCACGCACCTACGCTGCGAAACCGCACCTTCCCGGATACTTTCTTTGCCAGTGCATTTTCATAACCATTCTCACAAAATATTATTATCTCATCCGGTTCCGTCCGGATGCTTTTCAGCGCTGTCAGCAGCGCGTCATAATCTTCCGAAGTATAACATACCGTACCGGAATAATCCACTGCGATCTTTTTCCCTGCAGTATCCTTGCATAAAAAGTATGTTCTCCCCTGCGCCGCCTTCTTCAGTTCCACCGTACCAAAATCTGTCTGCAATATCTCCTGACAGATTCTCCGGTATGCGGATCTCACAAAGTTACTGTAATCCTCCCGGATATATGTTTCATAAAATGTTCTGCCGTTATCTCTTCTCCAGGCGGTCTGATGAGGGAACAGAAAGCGGAAATAAAACCGCATAAAAGAATTGCTGATCTCATAGGTTCCGGGCAAAGCCTTTTCCACCAGCTCCAGCTCCATCAGATTCTTCAGATAGACACTGATCTTCGCCCGGGAGAATCCGGTACGGGCATACATAGCATTCAGTTTGCCGTTCTTCTCATCCGCTATGGTGGCAAGGATGGTATTATAGACTGCGGTCTCACGCAATTCCTCCGCCAGCCATTTGATCATCAGTTCCGGAAGAAAGCTGTTTTTCTCTAAAAAAAGGTTCGTCAGATTCTCCTCCACAGATACTGACAGATCCAACAGTTTCCATAATCCCGGCATTCCACCTAACACCGCATAGAGTTCTATGCGCTCCTGAAGCGTTCCGACAGGGAAAATCCGGCGCATTACGGAAAAAGGCAGCTCTTTGACCTTTAGAAAACCACTAACGGAAAATGCCAGGTTCCCTATTTTAGAGATCATGCTGTTCTCCACCCATCCGGATGCGTAGGTCGTAAGAATCACAAGAAGGGAAACCTCCCTGTGTTCCTTCAGATAACGGATCAGTTCCTGTAAAAAAAGGGTATCCCCCTTTAGCAGATAATGAAAATTCTCTATGATCAGAACTTTTTTGCGATCACTTTTTTCTCCGGATACACACTGTAATACTTCTTCCCAGGAAGGGTTCGATGAAATCTCTTTCCCCTGTTCTCTAAGCTCCTGTCCCCACTGATAGCACAGTTCCCTGGAAGAACAGTTAGGAGCGGTATAACGTATGGTCTGTTTTTCTTCCGTAAAAGCGGTTAAGAGAGCCGTCTTACCAACGCCTCTCTGTCCATATACCACCAGGATCTGGCTTCCCGGTCTCTTATAATGATTCTCCAAAAAAGCTGTTTCCTGTTCCCTTCCAGTTAACATGGCAGCCTCATTCTTTCTGCTACATCTGATCAGTATATCTTCTGTAATAGTTGTTCGATCTCTTCCTGGGACAGCGGCTTTCCGAACAGATATCCCTGAATGACATCACAGCCGATGGCACGCAGATATTTATACTGCTGTTCTTCCTCCACGCCTTCGGCAATGGATTCAAATCCTAAAGATTTCACCATACTGACAATGGATTCCGTAATGATTCTGGTAGCGGAATCCGTAAGCAGCGTATCCGTAAAGGATTTGTCAATCTTCAGCGTATTGATCGGAAGCTTCTTCAAATAAGACAGGGAGGAAAATCCTGTTCCGAAATCATCTAAGGAAATGCGGATGCCGTATTCTTTTAACAGTTGCATTTTCTCGGTCACTGCCCGGAAATCATCGATCAGTATGCTCTCCGTGATCTCCAGTTCGACCTCCTCCGGAGCCACATCATATTTGTGGATAATATTCAGCAGTGAATCCACGAAGTCTTCCTTCTGGTACTGCAATGCGGAGATATTGACCGACAATACGAACGGAACGCCGTACCGGTTCCTCCATTCGGAAAATGTCCTTATGCTCTGCTCCAGTACCCAGTTGCCGATAGGGATAATAGTGCCGTTTTTCTCTGCGATCGGAATGAACTTCGCCGGGCTGATCATTTTCCCGTTGCCGTCCTTCCAGCGGATCAGCGCTTCCATACCGCGCAGTTTCCGATTCCCCGCATAATACTGGGGCTGATAATACAGAATAAAGTTATGATCAAATACCGCTTCTTTTAATTTGCTGTCCAGTTCCACATTTTTCAGGAAATCATTCAGGATCGGGGTGTCGAAATACTGGATCCGGTTCTTGCCCATAGACTTACCCTTGAACATGACGATCTCGGCACAGTTGATCAGTTCCAGTGCGGATGTCGCTGCTTCCGGATATTCCGCAACTCCTACACTTACGGTAATGTTCAATACCTGTCCGCCCACCAGATAAAAAGGTTCTCTGGTACGCTTCACGATCTTCTTATGAATGTGTTCCACGCTTCTTTCACCGCAGGAATCATAGATTGCCATACAGTAGACATCGCTGGTCAGATGACAGACGATCACATTGTCACTGTTGAATTCCTTTAAGAAAGATCCGAACTGCTGTACCAGTTCGTCTCCTTCCACGATTCCCAGTCCGTCGTTGACCTTACGGAAATCATCAATATCGATGACCAGCACACTGACCAGCCGGTTATCTTCCTTCGCGCGCCGCAGGTACTCCGTCAGGAGACGTACAAAATAGTTACGGTTGTACAGTCCTGTAAGTCCGTCATAATACGCCATATAGAGAAGTTCTTCATTCTGCGTCTTCTGTTTTGTGATATTCTGTATCACAATGATCTGATCCGCAGGTCTGCTGTCCTCATAGAATATCCTGCAGGAGAACTGCAGCCAGGTCTTCTTCCCTTTCTGCATGCATTCCACAGAAGAAGTCTCCTGACCGCCCTTTTCCAAAAACAGCATATCCCTAAGAAGCAGCACATATGGCTCATCTACCATCTCTAAAAGTTTGGTAAAATCCCGTCTGTCCCGGATCTGGAAATCGAAAAAGTCATCCCATTTTCCAAGCGTCGTGACGGTATTCTTCTCAAAAGAATAGTAGATATAAGCATAATCCATGGTATCGCACAAAAGGCGGTACATTTTCTCCCTGGCGCTCAATTTCTGATTCATTGCGCGCATCAGATCCAGCTGATAGCGTAACTCGTTCATAACCCCACTCACCCTTTATTTTTTGGTGATATATCCCTGTGCTTTCAAAAGTTCTGCGCAAAGCAATGCTCCCCCGGCCGCTCCACGTAAGGTGTTATGTGACAGACCTACGAACTTATAATCATATACGGTATCTTCTCTCAGACGGCCTACGCTGATACCCATACCATTCTCGAAATCTACATCCAGCGTTACCTGAGGTCGGTTATCTTCCTCCAGATACTGGATGAACTGCTTCGGTGCGCTGGGAAGTCCCAGTCTCTGAGGCTCTCCGCTGAAAGAAGTCAACTTCTCGATCAGCTGTTCCTTGGTGGGCTTCTTACGGAATTTTACGAATACGGCTGCAGTATGTCCGTTCAGTACCGGAACACGGATACACTGGCAGGTGATCACGGGAGAAGTTGCGGGAACGATCTGGTCGCCTTCAATCTTACCCCAGATACGTAAAGGCTCCTTTTCACTCTTTTCTTCCTCGCCGCCAATGTAAGGGATGATATTGCCTACCATCTCTGGCCAGTCTTTAAATGTTTTGCCGGCACCGGAGATTGCCTGATAAGTAGTAGCCACTACCTCGTAGGGCTCGAACTCCTTCCATGCGGTCAGAACCGGTGCATAGCTCTGAATGGAGCAATTGGGCTTTACAGCGATAAATCCTCTGGTGGTTCCCAGTCTCTTCTTCTGCGCTTCGATGATCTGGAAATGCTCGGGATTGATCTCGGGTACTACCATGGGAACATCGGGAGTCCATCTGTGGGCACTGTTATTGGATACCACAGGGGTCTCTGTCCTTGCATAAGCTTCTTCGATTGCCTTAATCTCGTCCTTGGACATATCTACGGCACTGAATACGAAGTCTACCTGTGCGGCTACTTTTTCCACTTCGTTGACATTCATGACGATCAGCTTTTTCACAGCTTCGGGCATGGGAGTCGTCATCTTCCAACGATCACCCACTGCGTCCTCATACGTCTTGCCAGCGGATCGGGGGCTGGCTGCGATAGTCGTTACCTCGAACCAGGGATGGTTCTCTAACAGGGAGATGAATCTCTGACCTACCATACCGGTTCCGCCCAGGATACCTACACGTAATTTTTCACTCATTTTTCATTTCCTCCTCAGCTCTATGCATTTCCTTTTTATCTGAAAAGACATGCCTTCCTGATCTTACGAAAGTCTGTCTTCCAAAGACTGTTGATACTCTTCTATGGCATCGTTTTTCAAGTATTCTTTATTTTTTTCAATGACCTGTCTCATCATTTTCTCACCCGGTGCGCCGATGGTCAGACGCTTCTCCACACAGGTCTTCAGTGAGATGGCATCATAGATATCTTCGTCGAACTTATCGCTGATGGAACGTAGTTCCTCTAAGCTTAAAGCATCAATAGAAGTGTCCTTCTCAATGCAATACAATACCAGTCTGCCGATAATACCGTGGGCATCCCGGAAAGGCACACCCTTACCTACCAGATAATCTGCTGCATCGGTAGCGTTGGTAAATCCGTTCATGGCACTCTTTGCCATGCGGTCCTTGCAAAACTTCATGGTCTTAATCATGCCTGTAAATAAAGTGATGCAGTCTGCCGCAGTATCCATGGCATCAAATGCCATCTCTTTGTCTTCCTGCATGTCTTTATTGTAAGCCAGTGGCAATCCCTTCATGGTGGTAAGCAACGCCATCAGAGCACCGTAGACTCTTCCGGTCTTGCCTCTTACCAGCTCTGCGATATCAGGATTCTTCTTCTGGGGCATGATGCTGCTTCCGGTGGAATAAGCATCATCCAGCTCTACGAACTGATATTCATTGGAATTCCAGATGATGATCTCTTCGCTGAAACGGCTTAAATGCATCATGATCGTGGAAAGTGCGGAAAGGAATTCAATGAGATAATCTCTGTCTGCCACAGAATCAATGCTATTTAACGTCGGTCCTTCAAAGCGGAGAAGTCTCGCGGTATATTCACGGTCCAAAGGATATGTGGTGCCTGCCAGTGCCCCGGCTCCCAAAGGACAATAATTCATGCGCTTATAGATATCTGCCAGGCGCTGTCTGTCTCTCTTGAACATTTCAAAATAGGCACCGTAATGATGCGCCAGGGTAATGGGCTGCGCCTTCTGTAAATGGGTGAAGCCCGGCATGTAGGTATCTAAATTGTTCTCCATGGTATCCAGAATGACTTCCAAAAGCTTTTTCAGGAGTCCGTCGGTCTCTGCCACTCTTGTCCTGGTATAGAGACGCATGTCCAGTGCCACCTGGTCGTTACGGCTCCTTCCCGTGTGAAGCTTTTTCCCTGCATCTCCGATCCGGTCGATCAGGGTAGCCTCCACGAAGCTGTGGATATCCTCCTGAGATTCATCGATTGCCAGGGTTCCGTCATCCACATCTTCTAAAATTCCGGTCAGTCCTTCGACAATACTCTTTCTCTCCTCTTCTGTAAGGATCCCCTGCTTTGCCAGCATGGTGGCATGTACGATACTGCCGGTGACATCTTCGTAAAACAATCTTTTATCAAATGTTATGGACGCGTTGAAATCAAATACCAGTTGATCGGTCTGTTTCGTAAAACGTCCTCCCCATAACTGTGCCATGGTCATTCTCCCATCTTTTTACGTTGGTAGTCTATCAGATAATTTTTCTCACAGACATTGATTGCAATTAATCATATCACAAACGACACTTTAATGCAATACAGTGAATTTCATCACTTTCCGGTACAGAAAACACTTTTTCCATCGGAATTCATACAATAACTATAAATATTCATGTTAAGGAAGTATGCCTTTTTATGGGAGCTCTTATCGAACTTAAAAATATAGGTTACTCCTATCACACGCTGTCCGGGGAGACCGGTGCCATAAAAGATATCTCCTTCTCCGTGGAGGAAGGGGAATTCGTGGCACTCGTTGGTCCCAGCGGCTGTGGTAAATCCACTCTACTGTCCATTATCGCCGGGCTTCTCGCCCCCGAGGCCGGAACCATCGTCGTGAATAACCCCGACGGTTCCCTTCACTATCCCCGTATTGGCTATATGCTGCAGCATGACCATCTCTTCGAATGGCGCACCATCTATCAGAATGTTACGTTGGGTTTGGAGATCCACCACGCCCTCACTCCGGAGCGCATCGCCCATGTGGAACAACTTTTATCCGATTACGGGCTGGAAAAATTTAAGAACAAGCGGCCCAGCGAATTATCCGGTGGCATGAAGCAGCGCGCTGCCCTGATCCGTACCCTTGCCCTGGATCCCCAACTGCTTTTATTGGATGAGCCCTTCAGTGCCCTGGACTACCAGACACGCCTCATGGTATCTTCGGATATCTGTCAGCTGATCCGTAAGGCGGGCAAAACCATGATCATCGTCACTCACGATCTGTCGGAGGCCATCAGCCTGGCGGATAAGGTTTACGTGCTGTCCGCACGTCCTGCAACGATCAAAGCGGCACTTCCCATTCAGCTCACCCTGCAGGACAGTTCTCCCCTCGCCGCAAGAAACGCCCCGGAATTTCCATATTATTTCAAACAACTTTGGGAGGAATTAACCGATGAAACCTAAGAATGTGCAAAATAACCAACTGTTGACAGTCCAGGAACAATATCTTCGCAAGCACAAAAATCACCATCGACAGGTTGCTTTTCTGCGTATCTTTCTTCTGGGAGTATTTCTGCTTCTCTGGGAAGTCAGCGCAGACTATCGATGGATCGACAGTTTCTTTTTCTCCAGCCCACACAGAGTCGTCCTATGTCTGATACAGCTGTGGACCGAGCGCTCTCTTCCGATGCATATTGGCATTACTTTATTAGAAACCATTTTAAGTTTCCTGTTAGTATTCGTGATCAGTCTCCTGTTTGCCACCTTGTTGTGGTTCTCTGACAAGCTGTCGGAGATTTTAGAGCCCTACCTGGTACTACTCAACAGTCTTCCGAAATCAGCCCTGGCTCCCCTGTTCATCGTCTGGCTGGGCACCGGCATCAATACCATTATCATCGCCGGGATCTCTGTGGCAGTCTTCGGCTCCATTATCAGCTTTTACACTGCCTTTCATCAGGTGGATCCGGAAAAGGAGATTCTGATCCGCACTCTGGGCGGAGACCGCAGAGATATCTTTTTCAAAGTCGTCCTTCCGGGATCTGTTCCCACCCTGCTTTGCACCACCAAGGTAAATATCGGTCTATCTTTAGTCGGTGTCATCATCGGAGAATTTCTGGCGGCGAAACGGGGCCTGGGCTATCTGATCATCTACGGTTCCCAGGTGTTCCAGCTGGATATGGTGATCAGTTCTATCTTACTGTTATGTGTCATTGCCATGCTGCTCTATCTGCTGACCCAGTCTCTGGAACATTACAGCAAAAAGCATCGCAACTGATTATAATGTTTTCTTCGGAGATCTGCAGGATAGTGTCTTCGTCTTACAGTCTCCTACATAATCTACGGTCCTGCGAAACGAACTTTTAAAATAATAAATTTTACAGTTGCAAAAATTCCCAAGAACATATATAATAACCTAGTCCGCTGAAATAGCTCAGTTGGTAGAGCACTTCACTCGTAATGAAGGGGTCGTGGGTTCGAGTCCCATTTTCAGCTTATATATTTTACCTAAAAAAGAGAAAGCCTTCTGCTTTCTCTTTTTTTGTAGTAATTATTCAAAGTTACGTAAAACCGCGTTCTGCAAATATCTGCATTCCGGCAGATTTATCTTGCACCCTTGTCATAGATCACACCCAAAGCTCTCGGCGCACCGTTTTGTTTGGAGAAAAATACCAGTAACAACAAGGTCAGTACGTAAGGAAGGATCATCACCAGATCCTGATAACTGCTGGGCATCTGTAATACCTGTACCAGTCGGTAGCCGCCGGATCTGGCTAATCCGAATAACAGGCATGCTCCCAGGGTCGGAAGGATACGCCAGTTACCGAAGATCAGCGCTGCGATTGCCAGATATCCATAACCTACATAGATACTGGAAGAAAAGTTCGCAGAAATAGAATATGCAAAGCAGATACCGCCAAGTCCCGACAGTGCTCCGCAGATCATGATAGCTGCCAGGCGGATCTGTCCCACCTGTCTTCCGGCTGCATCCACCGCATGAGGATTGTCACCGCAGGCACGCAGATGCATACCGAAGCGTGTCTTGTACATTACAAACCATGCAATAAACGCCACGGCCACGATCACCAGTTCAAAAGGATACAGATTGGTAAATATAGCTCCCAGCACCGGAATCTTAGAAATTCCCGGGATAGTAATTCTGGAAGATACGGTCAGTACAAACTTGTCGGAGGTGGCACCGAATACCACTCTGTTGAGTAGTTTGGTCAAATATGCTGTCAGTGCCATAGCCAGAATATTGACTACCACACCACTGATCACCTGATTGGCTTTAAACTTCAGGCACAACAACGCATGGATCAGTGCAAAGATACTTCCTCCTACTGCCGCCATGATCATGGCAATGTAGAACGGTACCGGAGAATCTCCGGAGAAATTCCCTGCAATGGCAACTGCCACAAACGCTCCGATAAAGGCACCAAACCCCTGTAATCCTTCCACAGCTAACATAGTCACACCGGACTTCTCGCAGTAGATGCCGCCGATTGCCATAATAAATAAAGGTAATGCAAAGGATAACCCGTCAATGATCACAATATCCATTTATTTGTCCTCCTTTGTCTTGTTCGTTTTCTCTCTTCTGCCTCGTTCCATCTTCCATTTGATGTAAGCATTACATGCACTGAACAGCAAGATAATTCCGGTAATAACCGATGCGATCTCCGCATCCACACCGGCAGCGGATTTCATATAAGTACTGCCCTTACTGATCAGAGTGATCAGCATGGTGGAAAATACGATTCCGAAAGGATTGTTGTTACCAAGCAATGACACTGCGATAGCATCAAATCCCGTACTGATCAGTACCTTGGGCTGAATGGAACCCACATATCCCAGATAATAGGTCACACCGGCAAGTCCTGCCAGGGCACCGGAGATCGTCATGGACAGCACCATGCTTCTGCCGACTTTAATACCCGCATATTTTGCGGCACTGCGGGAATAGCCCACAGCCTTCAGTTCGTATCCTAATCTCGTCTTCTCTAATAAGAACCACACTGCCACTACGATAAGCAAAGCCAGAATAATTCCCAGCGGAATATCCATTTTCAGATTGCCCACCACGGTATCCATCAGTGTCAGTCTGGAAGCTTTGGAGATCTCCTTTGACTGTCTGGAGACCGGATCCACGAAAAAAGTATTGATAAAGAAGCTGATCACGTATTGGAACGTATAGTTTAACATAATGGATGAAACAACTTCATTAATATTAAAACGATACTTCAAAAAGCCGATCAGTGCGCCCACCAGTCCGCCAACGATCAGACCGATGATCACTACCAGCGGCTTTGCCAGTACAGCATTTAAACTGCTGTAGCCCACAATGATACTTGCGGTGAACCCGGCTGCCAGCATCTGTCCGGAGACACCGATATTGAACAGACCCGCACGCAGAGCTACCGCTACTGCTAGTGCTGCAAAGATCATAGGGGTAAAATAGTTCACATAACTCATAAAGTCTGTCAGCATGCTCTTATAGCTTGCGTAAGAAGACTTGGGTGCCAGTCCGCTGCCCTGCAGCAATGCGTAGTAAGCCTTGAAAGGATTCGAACCGGTCACAGCGATGATCACACCGCCCACCACCAGGCTGCAAAGGATTGCAAGAAGAGGGATCTTTACCGCATTCCAGAATTTTGTCATCTTTTTCATGGTCTTATGCCTCCTTCTCCTTGTTCTTAACGCCCATCATGAACTCACCCACTTCATTGGTGGTCAGTTCACTGGCTTTGGCGATCTTCTGTATGCTTCCATTATAAATAACGGCGATGGTATCCGCACAGTTCATGATCTCATCCAGTTCCAGAGAGATTAAAAGGATTGCCTTGCCCTTGTCTCTCTCCGCAATGATCTGTTTGTGAATATTCTCTATGGCACCGATATCCAGTCCACGGGTGGGCTGTACGAAGATCATCAGAGAGGAATCCTGCTCCACTTCTCTGGCGATGATGGCTTTCTGCTGATTACCGCCGCTCATGGAGCGTACCACCGTCTTGCTGCCCTGTCCGCTTCGGATATCGTATTTTTCTATCAGTTTTTCACTGTTGTCTTCAAAAATCTTCTGGTCCAGCACTCCCTTATGGCAGAAAGGCTCTTTGTAGTAGTTACGCAGTGCCAGATTCTCCGAAAGCGTGAAATCCATGACCAGTCCATAATTCTGTCTGTCCTCGGGAATATAGGAAATTCCTTCTGTGGTACGTTCCCTTATGGACAGATCCGTAATATCTCTGCCGTTTAACAGAATCTTACCGGAGCGTGCCGGGATCAATCCTGCAATGGCATCGGCAATCTCTACCTGACCGTTGCCGGCTACGCCTGCTATGGCTACGATCTCACCGGAATGTACCTCGAGGGATACATCCTTTACCACCTGAAAATCCTGCTTGTTATAGACATTCAGATGCTGGATATCAAGGATTGTCTTACCCGGTTTTGCGGGTTCCTTTTCTGTCTCGAAATTCACTTCACGGCCTACCATTTTGTTTGCCATGACTTTGGTGGATGTGGTCGCCACATCCATAACATCCATCAGACGTCCGCGGTTCAGGATCGCGCATCTGTCTGCAATACGTTTGATTTCTTCCAGTTTATGTGTGATTAAGATGATGGTCTTGCCGTCATCCCGCAGAGATTTGATAATGTCTAATAAAAAGTCGATCTCCTGAGGAGTCAGAACCGCTGTGGGTTCATCGAAAATAAGAATCTCCGCTTCTCTGTAAAGCATTTTTAAGATCTCTACTCTCTGCTGGGTAGAGACATTAATATCACTGATCACGTCGGTAGGATTCACTGCCAGTCCGTATTTCTCCGAAAGTTCGCGGATATCCTGATTGGCTTTCTTCATATCCACTACCGGAATACATCCCAATACCTTCTTCACCGGTTCCATGCCCATCACAATATTCTCCGCAATGGTATAGTTGGATACCAGTTTAAAATGCTGGTGTACCATACCGATGTTTAATTTGGTGGCATGGTTGGGGGATTCCAGTTTCACCTTTTCTCCCCGGATATAGATCTCTCCTTCATCCGGCTCGTACATTCCGAACAGCATACTCATCAAGGTGGATTTTCCGGCACCATTCTCTCCCAACAGGGCAAAGATCTCACCCTTTTTGATCTGGATCGTCACATCGTCGTTGGCTACGATCCCGGGAAAGCGTTTGGTGATGTGTTTCATCTCAACAATATATTCCGACATGTTCATCCTCATTTCTACTCATGTAAATAAATAAGAAGGTGACAGTTCCTCACCATCACCTTCTTGTGAATTGATTCTTCCTACCAGGTAAAGGTCTCCGGAGTTACACCGTTAAAGTTTGCCGCAGGAACGATCTTGCCTTCCTTTAACAGAGCCTGTGCTGCCTTGATCTTCTCAATAGCCTCTGCAGTGAGCTGGCATCTGCCTTCCTCACTTACAAAACCGGTAGCATCATCTGCTGCGGTCAGAGTTACATTAGCACCCTTGAAGGAACCATCTTTTACTTCGTTCAGTACGTTGTAAACAGTATCATGCATTACCTTCAGACCACTGGTCAGAACGATATTGCTGTCACCGTTTGCACCGTCATCATACTGGTCAACGTCACAGCCGATAACCTTAACGCCGTCAGCTTCCTTAGCAGCGGTGAATACGCCGTTACCGGAACCGCCTGCTGCTACGAACAGGATATCTACGCCTTCAGCGATCAGAGCATTGCCCAGTACCTTACCGGTAGCTTCATCAGAGAAGTTACCAACATAGTTACCGCCTACATTAGCGCCGGTAACATCGGTACCTGCGTAAGAAGGAAGCTCTACTACTTCTACGTTCATGCCTTCAGTACCGTTCACATACTTAACACCGCACTCGAAACCATACTGATAGTTAACGTTGGAAGGATATGCGATACCGTTTACTACTGCTACCTTACCTGTGGTGGTAGACAGAGCTGCAGCCATACCTGCATAGAAACCGCTCTCCTGCTCAGCATAGTAAGCAGCGTATACATTATCGATCACCTGATCAGCAGTTACTTCGGTACCGTCAATGGTAGGCCAGGAATCGATCAGGATGAACTTGGTATCCGGATTCTCCTGTGCCAGATTGCCGATGCCGGCGAACTGGAAACCACAGCATACAATAACATCATAATCCGCTACAACATCAGCTACTGCCTGAACAGCTGCTGCGCTGTCACCGGTCTCCTCACGGATGGGGGTTACGGTTGCATTCGGATTCTCCTCGATGAACTTCAGAACACCGTTGTAGTTGTCCTGGTTGAAGGAACCGTCATCCACGCCGGAGGGGCTGGATACGATAGCGATCTTCAGACCGGGCTCTTCACTGCCGCTCTCTGTTGCTGCTGCAGTGGTGCTAGCTGCCACACTGGATTCTGCATTGGTGTCAGCATTGGTGCTGCCGCATGCTACCAGAGAAACAGCCATGACAGATGCAAGTGCAAGTGCCAGAAACTTCTTCATAATTTTTTCCTCCTAAAATGTAAATATTAAAACATTGAATCACAACGGTAATATTATCATTATAGTCTGTAAAATTCAATATCTATTTTTAATTAACGCATATGCACATCCATCTGCGGGAACGGAATTTCAATTTCTGCTTTATCAAGTGCATACTTACATTGTTCGGTAATACGCCATTTTCCCTGCCAGAAATCCTCATTTTTGAACCAGCAGCGTACACATAGGTTGATTCCGGAGTCTGCCAGTTCATCTACAAATACAAAATGCTCTCTTTCCTTTATAGTATCAGGGTCTTCAGAGAGAACCTTTGTCAGGACTTCCTTTGCTTTCCTAATATCTGCGCTGTAAGCAACAGACACCTTCACATCACATCGTCTGGATTCGGCAGCAGTGACATTCACAATGGTGTTATTCGCCAGATTGCCGTTGGGAAGAATAATCGTCTGATTATCATAGGTTAACAGCTTTGTATAGAAGATCTGGATCTCTTTTACGGTACCTTCCTTACCGGAGGAGCCTTCCACAATGTAATCTCCCACCTTAAACGGCTTCAATAATAAAATCAGCACACCGCCCGCCAGGTTAGACAGACTTCCCTGTACAGCCAGTCCCACTGCCACTCCGGCTGAGCCAAGCAGTGCCACGATACTGGCAGCATCAACGCCAAAGGAGGATGCCAGGGTCAGGATCAGTATAATATATAAAGAAGCCTTCACGAACGAATCCACGAACTGGATCACTCCCGTTTCCGCTCCCGCGCGGTTCATGGACTTGCGGATGATCTTGCGGATCAGCTTGATCAGTTCTACACCGATGAAGAAAAATATCAGTGCCAGTCCGATACGGATGCCTAAGTTCAATGCTTTCTCCGGAAGGGTATCCAGAAAAGACGCTATCAGTCCTTCCTTTTGCTGTACCTCTTTGATTACGTTATCTGTCAGATCCATGTTGTGTTATTTCTCCTGTTTCTTTTTTGCTGTCTTGTTCGTTGTCTTACGAATGGGCGTATTTTTACGGATACGCTTCTCGATCACTTTTTCCAGTTCAGCCTCTGTGTAAGGAATAAATTGCAGAATGCTCAAGGATAGCGGTGCCAGTTTCACGGTAACGGACGTATTTTTATTATCCCATTCCACATCCTCTGCCCGTTTCATACGGTCATTGACCACACCGGTACCACCATAGCAGACAGCATCCGTGTTCAGAATCTCCTTGTATTTTCCTTCATAAGGAACTCCTGTTGTGATCTCTCTGGGCACACCGGAGAAGTTTGCTACGACCAAAAGCAGTTCCTCCGCTTCTTCTCCCTTGCGCACAAAGCTTACATAACATTCATTGGCAGAGATCTCGTTCATCCACTGGAATCCCTTCGCCTGATCGTCACATTCGTACAGTGCCTTATTCTCTCTGTATAATGCATTCAGATCCTTCACCAGTCTCTGGACTCCGGCATTTTCCTTCTGTTCTTCCAGTGCCCATTCTACCTGACGCATTTCGTTCCATTCTTTTTCTTCCGCCAGATCCTGTCCCATGAAAAGGAGCTTTTTCCCGGGATGAGTCATCATATAGCCGTAGGTCAGACGTAAGTTGGCAAGTTTCTGCGCTCTGTCTCCCGGCATCTTGCCAAGCAAAGTCCCCTTCCCGTGTACCACTTCATCATGGGAAAATACCAGCATGAATTTCTCACTGTAAGCATAGATCATGCTGAAGGTAAGTTCTCCGTGATGGTGGCTTCTGAAATACGGATCGTATTTGATATAATCCAGATAATCGTTCATGAAGCCCATATTCCACTTCAGATCAAAGCCAAGTCCCCCCTCTTCCAGGGAGCCGGTGATCATTGGAAATGCCGTACTCTCCTCCGCGATGGATAATACTCCGGGATCTCTCTTTTTCAGGATGGAATTTAAGTGTTTGATCATTTCAATGGCTTCCAGGTTCTCGTTACCACCGTACATATTGGGAATCCATTCCCCGTCCTGTCTGCCGTAATCCAGATAAAGCATGCTGGCTACTGCATCCATACGGATACCATCCGCATGATATTTCTCCACCCAGAACAGTGCGTTAGCGATCAGATAATTCGATACCTGTGGACGACCGTAATTGTAGATCAGGGTTCCCCAGTGAGGATGACTGCCCTGTCTGGGATCCTGATGCTCATAAAGACAGGTGCCGTCAAATGCAGCTAATCCATAAGAATCTCTCGGAAAATGTGCAGGCACCCAGTCAAGGATCACACCGATTCCCGCCTTATGCAGTGCATTCACGAAGAACATAAAGTCCTCCGGTGTACCGTATCTGGCAGTCGGTGCATAATAACCGATGACCTGATATCCCCAGGATGCGTCTAAGGGATGTTCCATCACCGGCAGCAGTTCCACATGGGTATATCCCATTTTCTTTACATATTCTATAACCTTCGGGGCAATTTCCCGGTAATTGACATAATCCTGTCCTTCATCCGGGGTCACAAAGCTTCCCAGATACATTTCATAGACGCTCACCGGAGCATTACCGCACTGATATTTTTCGCGGCTTTTCAGGAATTCGTCGTCCTCCCATTGATAATTACGGATATCCGCAATTACAGAAGCCGTCTCCGGTCTCTTCTGTGCTGCATTGCCGTAGGGATCCGCCTTCAGATAAGTAAGTCCTCCCTTGATCTTCAACTCGTATTTGTAACAGTCTCCGGCTTCCGCTCCGGGAATAAACAGTTCAAAGATACCGGAATCCCCTAACCGTCTCATCTGATGGATCCGCCCGTCCCATTCATTAAAATCACCGACTACGCTGACACGCATGGCATTCGGCGCCCAGACGGCAAAATAGGTTCCCTCGTCCCCATCCAGTTCCATGGGATGTGCTCCCAGCTTTTCATAGATTGTATAATGAATGCCGGCGGCAAAACGATCCATGTCTTCCTTCGTGATCTGCGGAACATGCCGGTACGCATCCCCACAGATCATTCTGCGTGCCTCACGGTTTTCGGTCTTACCATATTCCACTACATATTCATAAGGTGCCATTTTCCCTGCATTTACCAGTGCTGCAAAATATCCCTCTTCATCTGCCAGTTCCATGGGAACATCCATAAGAAATGCTTCTCCCACCTGTCCGGTCTTCTTCCAGTGGATCGTGACTTTCTCTGCTCCCGGGAAGTATGCCTGTACCAGCATTTTGCTTCCCTGCTTATGGGGTCCCAACAGCTCATGGGGATTATCGCATTCGGAATAGGTGATCTCTTCTATTTGGGGCCAGTTCATCAATTTATAAAGTTTGTTTGTCATATTCCCTCTTTTCTGCGGCGCGATTGCTGCATTCTATTCTGTCATTTTTGCCTTTAGAAAACCTGCGGGTTACCGCTCAATCTCATGCAGGAACAGCCCGCTTCGAAGCTTCGGCTCGAACCAGGTGGACTTCGGAGGCATCAGCCGTCCTGCGTCCGCCACCGCAAAAAGCTCTGCAATGGATGTGGGATACATTGAGAACGCCACCTTCATATCCGCATGTACTCTCCGTTCCAGTTCTCCCAGTCCCCGGATACCTCCGACAAAATCAATTCTCTTATCTGTCTTCGGATCCTTAATCCCCAAAACGGGATCTAACAGATAATTCTGCAAAAGCGATACATCCAGTCCCTCTACGGCATCCTCACTTTTTATTTCCTCTTTTGCGACAAGACAGTACCATTCATCCTCCAGATACATGCCAAACATGCCCTTCTTTGTGGGTCTGTAAGGAGCCCGTCCCATTTTCTCCACTGTGAAATATTTTCCAATACGTGTAAGGAAAGCTGCTGCATCCAGTCCGTTCAGATCCTTCACTACACGATTGTAATCCAGGATACGTAACTCTTCATCCGGGAAAATCACGGAAAGAAAATAATTAAATTCCTCTTCTCCGGTATAATCCGGATACTGTTCTCTCCTCTTCAACCCAACTTTCACTGCGGAAGCACATCGATGATGCCCATCCGCAATATAGATTGCCGGGATCTTCCCAAAAGTCTCCTCAATCATCGCTACATCCGCATCGTTATCAATCACCCACACACGATGCCCGATTCCATCTTCACTGACAAAATCATAGACCGGCGCCTGCTTTTTTAACTCTCCGATTTTCTCCTTCAGATCCTCCTTCGCCCGATACGCCAGGAAAATCGGTCCCGTCTGCATACTGCACGTATCCACATGACGAATACGGTCTTCCTCCTTGTCCGCCCTGGTATTCTCATGCTTTTTGATCACATTGTTCCGATAATCATCAATTGATGCACAGCCTACCACCCCGGTCTGACTGTGTCCATCCATCGTCAGTTCATACAGATAGAAACATGGCGTCGGGTCCTGTACGAATTTTCCCTCCTGAATTTTCTCCCGAAGCATCTGATCCGCTTTCTCATACACACAGTCCGCATACGTGTCTACTTCCTCACCAAACTGCGTCTCCGCACGGTCAACCGCCAGAAAAGATTCCGGATTCTTCTTCACCACTTCACACGCTTCCGCCCTGTTATATACATCATAAGGAAGCGCCGCAATCCTCTCCTCCATCCCCTGACAGGGACGATATGCCTTAAATGGTCTGATCTGTGCCATACTCCTACCTCCCAATTTCTATATAATCCTATTTTACCAAATCCCATCTCATATCACAAGGTTATTTCCATAAACAAGTAGCCCGCAGTTGGGGTAAGAACAAGCAGACTCTAAGCAGCCGTCGGCACTTAGCGAGGGTACTTTCCTCGCTTATGTACCGCTACGGTCTGCGTCCGAAGTGAAAACGGGTCTGCGGTTCTTAGCCCCAATGCGGGCTACGGGGATTATTCTTACCCCATCCGGGGCTGTGGGGGTTTTTATTTCTAAAATAATACCTACCCCAACTTATGGAACACAATACAGTTGGGCATATTGACCTTCATCGCCGGTCCATTCATGATCATCGTTCCATGCTCCAGATCAATATGGAAGAAAGTCATCGTATTACTTTCATGATTCAAAGACACCAGAAACTTATTATCCGGGAAGAACTCCGCATCCTTCGGGTACTCACCGCTGACCGGCAGCAGGAAATTCTTCTTAAGCAATCCCGTCTTCTTATCCACATCAAATACAATAACCGAATTATCTCCTGCGATGGAGCTGAGCAGATAATTATAATCCAGAGAAAAACTGAATGCGCTGGCACTGTTCGTATTGCCTCTGGTCAGCTTGATCAGCTCTACCGTCTGAATCTTCTCGAAAGTTGGATCATTATTATGATCCGCGTACTCATAGACATCAATGTAACACTTCAGTTCATGCAGGATATAAATATATCTGCCATCCTCCGAGATCTTGATATGACGGGGTGCGGATTCCATCTCACTGCGGATGATATCCTCCAGCTTCACCTTACCCTTCTCCATATCAAAACGATACACATTGACATGATCCATTCCCTGATCCGCTACCAGCAGATATTTGTTGTCATGCGTCATACGGGCACAGTTGATGTGAGGGCGGAAGTTGCGCTCTGCCATACTGCCCAGTCCTTTATGATAGATCTCGTCGGTGATCTCTCCGATGGAACCATCCTCCTTCAGCCGGAGTACAGTCAGCTTACCGTCATGATAACCTGCCACAAACAGATACTGATCGGTGTAATCCGTAGATACATAACATCCTCTCATACCGTTGATCGGTGCGAAATTGATCAATTCCAGATCGCCGTCCGCCATGATCGTATAAGCTTCTACACCAAAATCCGTTATAGAATAAAGAAACTTTCCGTTATGGGAAATAGTCAGGTAAGAAGAGTTGGTGATCTCTACTTTATCTTTTTCCTTAAAACGACCGTTTTTCATATCCACATCATATATTCTGATACCGTGACTGTCCCCCTGTGTATAACTGGAAACATAGGCAACATATTTTCCCTTGCTCATGACCGGATCCTCCTTAGCATTCTATATCTTTTTATGTTTATAAATATAGCACAATTCTGAAAATTGTGAAACATTTTTTCTGTAAAATTCCCGAAAAATACTACTGTTTTTTCCAGGTGGTAAAGTTTATGTAAATTAGCCCGGAAAATGCAAAACTTCACATTGACTTTCCATGTATTTACGTATAATATTAATTCGACTTGCAAAAAATTTTCATTTAGGTTTTTCGATAATTTTTTGCAGGATTTTTTACATCAGGAAGGAAAAATTGATGAAAAATGCTTTAGTCAATTTAGTGAACATTTCAAAATCATTTGACAATCAGATGGTTCTGGATGATCTCAATCTGTACATCCGCGAGAATGAGTTCCTGACACTGTTGGGACCCAGTGGCTGCGGAAAGACTACAACCCTCCGTATTCTGGGCGGTTTCGAGACTCCCGACAAAGGTCAGGTCATTTTCGAAGGCCGGGATATCACTAACCTTCCACCCAATAAGCGCAATCTGAATACTGTATTCCAAAAATATGCCTTGTTCCCGCATATGACCATTGCGGAAAACATCGCTTTCGGATTAAAGATCAGTGGTAAAAGTAAATCTTATATTAATGATAAAATTAAATACGCTCTGAAGTTAGTCAATCTGGATGGTTTTGAGAACCGTATGCCGGATTCCTTAAGCGGCGGTCAACAACAGCGTATCGCCATCGCCCGTGCGATCGTGAACGAGCCCAAGCTCCTGCTCTTAGACGAGCCTTTGGGCGCCCTGGATCTGAAGCTGCGCCAGGACATGCAGTATGAGCTGATCCGCCTGAAGAACGAGCTTGGCATCACCTTCATCTATGTCACCCATGACCAGGAAGAGGCTCTGACCATGTCCGATACCATCGTAGTCATGAACCAGGGTTATATCCAGCAGATCGGTACTCCTGAGAGCATCTATAATGAACCGGAAAATGCTTTCGTTGCCGATTTTATCGGTGACAGTAATATCATCGGTGCCACCATGATCAGAGATCGTCTGGTAGAGATCCTGGGTGCCCGTTTTGACTGTGTAGATACCGGTTTCGGTGAGAATAAGCCCGTAGATGTTGTCATCCGTCCCGAGGATGTGGAGCTGGTAGCGCCGGAGGAAGGCATCCTCCAGGGTACCCTGATCCACTCTATCTTCAAGGGTGTTCATTATGAGATGGAAGTTATGGCTAATGGCTTTGAATGGCTGGTTCAGTCCACGAAAATGGTTCCCGTTGGAACCAAAGTCGGCATCAAGGTTGATCCTTTTAACATCCAGATCATGAAGAAGCCGGAATCTGAGGACGAGGAGGCCATTGGAGTCAATGAATAGAAAATTGTTATCGCTCCCTTTTATCTTCTGGTCAGCCATGTTTGTAATCGTGCCTCTGTGCATGGTCTTCTACTATGGTCTGACCGATAAGAGCGGCGCATTTACATTTGATAATATTCTGGCGATCGCTACCGTCGAGCATTCCAAGGCTCTGTGGGAGGCTTTGAAGTTATCTGTGATCAGTACTGTGATCTGCCTGCTTTTAGCATATCCTCTTGCTATGATCCTGTGTAACATGAATGTGAATCAGAATTCATTCCTGGTACTGATTTTCATTTTGCCCATGTGGATGAATTTTCTGCTTCGTACCCTGGCATGGCAGACTCTGCTTGAGAAGACCGGTGTGATCAACAGCATCCTCTCCGCCCTGCATCTGCCGTCGTTAAATATCATCAATACCCCCTACGCCATTGTACTGGGTATGGTATATAACTTTTTGCCTTTTATGGTACTGCCTCTGTATAACGTGCTGGTCAAAATCGACAAAAATGTAATCAACGCCGCCTATGACCTGGGTGCCAACGGTGCACAGACTTTCTTTCGTATCATTTTCCCCTTAAGTCTGCCCGGCATGTTCAGCGGTATCACCATGGTGTTTGTCCCTGCCCTGACTACTTTCGTCATCAGCAAGATCCTGGGTGGCAGCAAGATCCTGCTCATCGGTAATGTCATCGAGCAGGAATTCACCCAGACCGGCAACTGGAATCTGGGAAGCGGTCTCTCCATCGTATTGATGCTGTTCATCATCTTCAATATGGTGATCTCTGTGATCACGGATAAAGAAGGGGAGGCGAACACATTATGATCAAAACAACTGCACAAAAAATATATCTGGGACTGATTTTTATCTTTTTATACGCCCCCATTATTACCTTGATCGTGCTCTCCTTCAATGCCAGTAAGACCCGTGCAAAATGGGGCGGTTTTACGACCAAGTGGTATGCGGCTTTGTTCCGGAACGAGCAGATCATGCAGGCTTTGTGGAATACACTGGCGCTGGCAATATTATCTGCGCTGATCGCCACCCTCATCGGTACGATCGCCTGCATCGCCATGCAGTCCATGAAACGTACCAGCCGTGCTGTCCTCATGGGGATCACGAATATTCCAATGCTGAATGCAGAAATCGTTACCGGTATCTCCCTGATGCTTCTGTTCCTCAGCTTTGGTATAAAGTTTGGCTTCGGGACCATTCTGCTTGCACACATTACCTTTAATATTCCTTATGTGATATTAAGTGTAATGCCCCGTATGAAGCAGCTGAATCCCAGCACCTACGAAGCTGCCCTCGACCTGGGCGCTTCTCATACGTATGCCTTTTTCAAAGTAGTATTTCCGGATATCCTGCCGGGTATTTTATCCGGTTTTCTGATGGCATTTACCATGTCACTGGATGACTTTATCATTACCCACTTTACCAAGGGTCCCGGTGTCGATACCCTGTCCACCAAGATCTATACAGAAGTAAAAAAAGGCATTAAACCGGAAATGTACGCACTGTCCACCATTATATTCGTAACTGTATTAATTTTACTTTTGTTAGTAAACTACACACCCAAAGGAAAGAAAAAGAAATAACTTTTTCTATATATTTTAGGAGGAAAATGAATGAAAAAATTTATTGCACTGCTTCTGTGCGGCATCCTTACCGCAACTGCTCTGACCGGCTGCGGATCCGCTTCCTCTGCCGGAGAAAACGGTGAAGTCATCGTCTACAACTGGGGAGAATATATCGATCCGGAGACTCTCACTATGTTTGAGGAAGAGACCGGTATTAAAGTGGTCTATGACGAATTTGAGACCAATGAGATCATGTATCCAAAGGTGGAAGCCGGTTCATCCGCTTATGATGTGGTATGTCCTTCCGATTACATGGTGCAGAAAATGATCGAGAATGATCTGATCCAGGAACTGGATTACGATAAGATTCCCAATGCCAAAGAAAACATCGGTGCCCAGTACTACGAGCAGGCGGCTGCTTACGATCCCGGTAACAAATATTGTGTTCCTTATTGCTGGGGAACCGTAGGAATCATCTACAATAAAACCATGGTAGATACTCCTCCCACCAAATGGGCTGATCTGTGGGATGAAAAATATGCTGATAATATTCTGATGATGGATTCTATTAAAGACAGCTTTATGGTTGCTCTGAAGAAAAACGGCTTCTCTTCTAACAGTCTGGACGAATCCGAGCTCCAGATAGCTACCAATGATCTCATCGCCCAGAAGCCTCTGGTACAGGCATATGTTGTAGATCAGGTACGTGACAAAATGATCGGCGGCGAGGCTGCGCTCGGTGTAATGTTCTCCGGTGATGCCATTTATGTGATCGGGGAAAATCCGGATCTCGATTATGTCATTCCTGAGGAAGGTACAAATGTATGGATTGACGGCTGGGTTATTCCCAAGAATGCTCCTAACAAGGAAAATGCAGAGAAATTCATTGATTTCATGTGCCGTCCGGATGTAGCTCTGAAGAATTTCGAGTACATTACCTACGGTACCCCCAATACCGCTGCAAGAGAGCTGATCGAGGATGAGGACCTGAAGAACTCTCCCATCGCTTTCCCGGATCTGACACAGTATAACAATCTGGAGACCTTCCTGTACCTCGGTGAGGATGGCGAAGAGCTTTTCAACAAATACTGGAAAGAAGTTATGTCCAATTAATTCTATATAAAGCAAAGAAAAGCCCTCAAGCTGAAGGTACAGCCTGAGGGCTTTTGATCTTCCCATATTTCAGGAATTCTGTTCACATCCGCAGGTCTCACATTTCCCATCATTTCTTCTGGAAAATGCCGGATCATCCACCGGTGTAAAATTCGGGAAATCCGGCCTTAGCGGTCTGCAGTCTCTGTCTCCACAGCACCCCGCATCTTCCAGGCGGCGGGCGCCGCAGGCATTCGAGCTTCCACAGCAATTGCTGTTGTCACAGGAATTTCCACCACAAAATAGTAATAATAACAGAATGATACAGTTCATAGGATCCTCTACTTACCACTGTTTATTTACTATTCTATTCCGCTTTTTCCAGCTGGTGCCAGTCCATACACCGTTTATGCTGTACCAGTTCCTCTTTGATAAATTGAAAGGTTTTCTCTTCGCCCTGTTCTGCCAGCATTTCCAGCACATACAGAAGCTTTGCCTTTGTCTTAGGATGGATAGGTGCCTTATCTGTGCCCCGATAATAGTAATCTAACGGTGATCTGTCCGTATATTTGTCTCCCATGTAAACCTTACTGGCGGCGATCCGGTCCATGATCATCTCCGCAATATAACGATCCGGCATGGGTACCGGTGCCATTCCGCCCGGCAATGCCTGCATACTGTAATCGATCCAGTATTCATAATGATGTTTGTTCCTGCCCTTGTGGTGCAGCCAGGCACTGGAATAACCGATATCCTCTCTCTCCGCGTTGTTGGGGCTGCGGTCACCCTGGTAATACTTTGCTCCTACCCAGAACTCTGTGGGGCTGTATTTCGACATATCGTGTAACAGTCCCTGTTTATACAGACCTACCTTAAAGCAGCCCTTTGCCACCAGGACCTTATGGTGTGTGATCGTTTTAAAATGTTTCCAGATATTCATTTCGTTCTATCATCTTTCTTCAGAAGCTTCCGATTTCTTTTTCCGGCTCTTACCGGTACTTTTTCCCTTGTCCTGTGATATTCCCATCACGCCTTCGTAGACGGCAATGCTCCTGGGGGCTACGGTCCTCGTCTGATCAGCCATCTGTTCTTCTCTCTCCTGCACTGTCAGGATATTCCCTGCTTCTTCCGTCGCTAAAACCAATTTCCATTCCATACCCTTCGGAAGCTTGGGAAATGCCAGCTTCTGAGGTTCCCAATGCATATTCATGGCAACATAGAGAAAAGAATCATCTGCACCTGCCTTGGTCTTTGCATATTTTCCGCAATACATCATGCCCACGTGCCTGTTATAACTCTCTGTCTGAGGTCTCCATGCATTTTGTCCGTGGTAGGACAGATCCGGATAACCACAGGATAACGTATCCAGGATCCGAAGCTCTTCCTCCGGATGCAGGATCGGATGTGCCTTACGGAAAGCAATCATCTGTTTCCAGAAAGCCAGCAGTCCGGCATTTTTCTCCTTATCCTGCCAGTTCAGCCAGGTAATTTTATTATCCTGACAGTAGGGATTGTTATTTCCCTGTTGGGAATTACCGAATTCGTCTCCCATGAAGATCAGCGGCGTGGACTGGGTCAATAACAGCATACAAAATGCATTCTGTAACTGTTTTTGCCGGAGAGCCAGCACTTTTTTGCGTCGGGAGGTACCTTCCTCACCACAGTTCCAGCTGCAATTATAATCGTTACCATCCCGATTGCCCTCGCCGTTGGCTTCGTTATGCTTATGGTCATAAGACACCATATCCATCAGGGTAAATCCGTAATAATTGGACAAATAATGGATCCGTCCCATATTGGCAGGAATATGGCGCATCTCATACAAAACGCCCGAAAGCATGTTATCATCGCCTTTTAAAAATCTGCGCATGGTGTACAGATAATCGTCCCGGTATTCCGCAAGATTCCGATACTCCGGCTTCTGTGCCGGATCGTAGAGCTTCGCTGCATCAAAATCGTAATACCACAGTTTGGTATCTCGCAGTGCAGGGTCTCCTGCCAATGCCTGTGCCGGTACCTCTCCCATCAGATGGAACCCATCCACATGATAAGTTAATACCCAGAACCGTAAAATATTCCCGATCTCTGTCACATCCATCCCTTTAGGGAAATAAAACTGTAAGATCACTTCCATCCTGCGCTTATGGAATTCCTTCACCAGTTGTCTGAATTCCGTTGCCGCATCTTCTCCTGCCGCATAGGCTGCTTTTGGTGCATAATAAAATCCCTCCCGGTAGCCCCAGTAGTTCAGTACAAGGTAACCGGGGAATTCTCCACCATTTTCTCCTGCTGTGGCTGCCATATCTGCGGATGTCTTCGGGATCACCTCATCCGGAGTCTCATCAAATTCATAAACAGGCTGCATTTCCACCGTCGTGATGCCGATTTCCTGCAGATAATCCAGTTTCTCCGCAATTCCTGCAAAGGTGCCTCTGTGTGCCACCTTGGAGGAAGCATGCATGGTAAAGCCACGGACATGCATGCAATAACATACGCTCTCACAATAGGAAAGCATCGGGTGTTCATCCTGCTCCCAGTCGAAATCCTCTCCGGGAAATACCGCAATGCGATTGCCATTTTTTCGTATTTTTCCGTAAGCAGGCTTACTTAAGAAGCCCCGTGCATGCAGATCCGGCACGATTCGTTCCTCTTCATAGAACTGATATCCGATCTGTTTAGGATCCAGTTCCAGGTATTTGCAGTAGACATTTCCCATCCGCTCTTCTCGGCAGAATGGGATTTTGTGTAATTTTTTACCGCTCTCTCTGTCATATAGGATAATGCCGCAATCCTTTTTCCCGGACGCGTAGGCGAAGCGGATTGCTCCGTCCTCCGGATGTGCTCCCAGCGGATACGGCTTTATTGCATGCTTTTTTTCTGTCATTGCTACACTCCATCTTCTGGCTGATTTGTCTTTTCTCACTATTTTATTATAGTCGGTAACCTTAAGAAAAACAAGCATTGCAAGAATATCCGTAAACGGTTATAATAAGGGAACAAAGTACTGTTACACCCAAAAAACATCACAGGAGGATTCCCATGGGTAAAAAAGAAAGTTATGAAGATGAAGAAATGACCGTTGAGCTGGAACTGGAAGATGGCACTGTCGTAAACTGTGCGATCATCACCATTCTCACCGTGGAGGCTAAGGATTATATCGTGCTTTTGCCTCTGGATGAAGACGGCGAAAACGAAGACGGAGAAGTATGGTTCTACGGATATGCCGAGAATCCGGATGACCCGAATGAAGAGCCTGTTCTCGAATACATTGAAGATGATGATGTCTACGAAAAAGTTGCCGATGCTTTTGACGAGTATCTGGACAGTTGTGAATTCGATGAGATCATCGACGATAACGATTCAGAGGAATAAGGAATCTGGATGGGAACCTGGGACGCTCTGCTGTACCTGTAAGGCAGAGAAGTTCCAGGTCTTTTTTTGCTCTGGTCATTGCCACATAGAAGATCCTTCGCTCTTCTTCAAGGTGTTCCGTATCCTGTACATTGCCATGAGGAAATGTCTTCTCATTACAGTCCGGGATCCACACGTGATCGAATTCCAGTCCTTTGGATGCATGCACGGTAAGTAAACGGATCTGGCAATCTGCGCTTTCTTCCCTGCCCTTCTTAGGATGATGCTCATTTTCCTTTTGCAGCTGTTCTCTGTAAACTTCCTGTGCTTCCTGCCATTCCCGCAGCGTTTTATACTGCCCTGCTTCCTCCGTGATAAAATCTAAAATTTCCATCCATTCTTCCGTCTGTTCCATCCTCTGTCTCTGTTGCAGATAATTCTCGTATCCACAGGCTTTTCGAAGGAACCATACTGCCAGCTTCAGATCTGTATTTTTCACGAATTCCATCTGTCTCCTTAATAGTCGTACGGCATCGTAAGCACTTCGCAGATAGCCAGCCCCTGTTTGTCTCATCAGATCCGCATAGTAGTGTTCCAGTGCCTGCAGGGATACCTCACCTCCAAATGCCTCTCGCGAAATATTCCGAAACGGCTTATTGACCACTCGCAGATAATCCGCTCTCGCCGCCGTCCCCTGCGCTATCCGAAGATATGCAAGAATATCCTGTACAATAAAATGGTCATAAATATTTTTCCCATGTTCTTTTATGGAAAACGGAATTCCTTCCCTGGTCAGACCGGCTGCCACGCTCTGCATTGCCAGGTTGGTACGAAACAAGATCCCATAAGTTTCTCCCTCTGTCCGATCCTTTAATTGTCGCATCAGAAACTGCAGTTGTTCCTTAGCACCACTAAACTCCCGAATTCTAACATGATAATTCTTTTTATCCATCTTGCCCAAGTGCCGCCTGTTGGCTTCACAAGGTTCCAGATTCTTTGGGAATCGATCACTGTTCTCCGCTATCACCGCCAGGGATGCTTCCACAATATCCTGATGGCTGCGGTAATTCGTCGAAAGTATGATCTGTTTTGCCCCGAATTCCTGTACAAACTGCTTCATGCAGGCAGGTTTAGCTCCACGGAACCCGTAAATCGCCTGATCATCATCTCCCACTGCGAATACATTTTTATGCTTCTGGGCCAGTAGCCGCACAATGCAATACTGTCTGTAATTAATATCCTGAAATTCATCAATTAAAATATAAGAAAAAAGATTCTGCCAATAGGCCCGCATTGCGTCATCTTTTTGCAGAAGTTCCTCACATTCCTTCAGCATATCGTCAAAATCCAGTCCCCGGATTCTTTTTCTCGCTTCCTCATACCCGGAATAAACCTGTGCAAAGTCATTCTTCCATTCTTCCGGAAGTCTGTCCATGCTGCTTTGCAGATCGCCGGTATTTTTATAATAACCGATTGCTGTGAGAAGGTTTTTCGCCAGCTCCGGCAAGTCTGTGGCGGACAATGCGTTGTGTGCTTTTATTTTTTTCAGAACCGGATAAATCAGTTCCTTTTTCTGTTTTTCATTTAAAATATTACCTGGTGAAACTCTGCCCGATCTGAGCAGTATCTGATAAAAACAAGAATGAAATGTTCCAAAGTTGACGGTGGTATGTTGTGGAGAAATCTGTAAAAAACGCTGTCTCATGGAGACCGCCGCTTCTCTGGTAAAAGTGATTACCAAAAGCTTCTGTGGCGGGATCTGTTTCTCATGGATCAGATAGAGGATTCTCTGTGTAATGGTAAATGTCTTGCCGGAGCCCGGGCCCGCCAGTACCAAAAGCGGACCCTCTCCGAACGTCACAGCCTCCCGCTGGGAGGGATTATAATTTGTAAGATCAGACATTTGCCTGTAATAATTCGATTCCTTTGCGGATTCTTGCAAGAGATTCCTCCTTGCCCAGGACTTCCATGATCTCCGTAGCACCGGCAGGTGTCATCTGCTTGCCGGATACAGCGGTACGAATCGGCCACATCACATAACCGTTCTTGCAGCCCTTTTCCTCCACATATTTTACAAGAGCCTGATACAGCCCGTCATTGCTGTAATCCTCCTGTGCCTCCAGGATCGGAAGCAGGTCTTTTAATACCTCCAGAGAACTCTCTGCGGTAGTCTTCATCTTCTTATGTGTGTACATTGCCACATCATACTCCGGAAGTTCCTCGAAGAAATCTACCAGTCCGGTGATATCCGGGAATACTTCAATTCGGGTCTTTACCATGGCTGCGATCTTCTTAAGATCTAAGGGTTTACTGATCGCATTCTTCAGATAAGGTTCTGCCATCTCGTAGAATTTATCGAAGTCCATAGCCTTCAGGTACTCGCCGTTCATCCAACGCAGCTTTACAATATCGAAGACTGCGGGAGACTTGCTGATACGATGATAGTCAAACTCCTTGATCAGTTCATCCAGAGAAAAGATCTCACGATTATCCTCCGGGCTCCATCCCAGCAGTGCCACATAGTTGACAATTGCCTCGGTAATGAATCCCTGATCGATCAGGTCCTCGAAGGAAGCATGTCCACTTCTCTTAGACAGCTTCTTGTGGTTCTCATCGGTGATCAGGGGCAGATGGATATATACCGGCACCTGCCAGCCGAAAGCATCATACAGACGCACATACTTCGGGGAGGAGGACAGATATTCATTGCCTCGTACCACATGCGTGATATTCATGGTATGGTCATCTACTACGTTGGCAAAATTGTAAGTAGGATAGCCGTCGGATTTGATCAGGATCATATCATCCAGCTGGGAATTATCTACGGTAATGTCTCCGTATAACTCATCGTGGAATGTTGTAGTTCCTTCCTTGGGGTTGTTCTGACGGATGACAAAAGGCTTGCCAGCAGCGAGATTTGCCTCGATCTCTTCCTTGGACAGAGACAGGCAGTGCTTGTCGTATACGGTGATCTCCTTACCGTCCACCACCTCGGTCTTCAGGGAAGCCAGTCTCTCCTTATCACAGAAGCAATAATATGCCTCGCCCTTATCGATCAGCTCCTTGGCATATTTCATATAGATACCGGTCTTCATACGCTCACTCTGTACGTAAGGACCGTAGCCGCCGTCCTTATCGGGTCCCTCATCATGTACCAGTCCGGTCTTCTCCAGTGTACGATAGATGATCTCGGTAGCGCCTTCCACATAGCGCTCCTGGTCGGTATCCTCGATACGGAGCATGAAATCTCCGCCGGCATGCTTTGCAATCAAAAATTCATATAATGCGGACCGCAGATTACCTACATGCATTTTACCGGTAGGGCTGGGTGCGTATCTTGTTCTGATCTTTGTCATTTTCTCCTCATTTCCGCAGGGAATTCATCCATATCCGGGCTACGGTCTTCCGGTATACGCTTTCCTGCTTATATATTCCTGTCCACCATCTCCCGGGCAGACCTCTTACTTATTCTACCGCCTTTTTTCAAAAACTGCAACAGTTAAGACAAGGATTTCGGATGGGGAAGGTTCCATCTGTAATGCGCTGCCAGGAAACGGATCGCCATGACAACGAAAGCTCCGATGAATACCGCCGGCAGTCTTCCCCATTCTCTGTATATCCACACGCAGCCCAGTGCTCCCATAAGGGATGCACTGGCATAAATATGCTTTACAAAGATGTAAGGTTCCTCCCCTGCCATCATGTCACGCATCAGACCGCCGCCTACACCGGTAAGCATTCCTATAAACACCAGCAGGAAGGAATTATCAGGATATCCATTATCAATTCCCGACATCACACCCAGGGATGTAAAGATTCCCAGGCCTACGGAATCCATGATCAGCATGGCCTTGTCATAAAAAGTTCCCAGTCTGCCACTTAAAAGATCATGCTTGATATACAGCAGTATAAAAATTGCCAGTGACGTAATCACTGATACCACAACATACACCGGCTTTTCCAGTGCCGAAGGCAATTTCCCCAGGATCACATCCCTGGTCATACCTCCTCCCACTGCCGTCACTACACCCAACACGCAGATACCGAAAATATCCATTCGTTTTCGAATCCCCACCATGGCACCTGACGCGGCGAAAGCGATGGTTCCTAAAATTTCCATGAAAAAAATAATACCGTCCTGAATGTTCATAATCTATTTCTCCTAAGAGTTCTCCACGATATTTTATAGTATCTTTCTTAAAATAACAATAGCTAATTTACCGACATTAAAAAGGAACCATCACGCTTTTTGTGATGATTCCCTTTCCCGACAAAATTTCTATCCTATGTTTATTCTTTTTCCAGTTCCACCATTTCCTGATCCACACTTTCATCAGGTACTTTCTTCTCTGCTTCGTTCTTGAACTTGTCCACGGCTCTGGCTGCTACGGGAATAGCAATGTTGGTGCCGGCTCCGGCAATACAGCCTCCGGGGCAGGCCATACCCTCGATCAGGCAGCCGTTCATCTTACCGGCTTTGGCAAGGAGCAGGGCTTTCTTACATTCTGCCAGGCTCTCCGCATGCTGAATGTTCACCGGTGTTCCCGGATAATACTGTTCGATACACTCCTTGATAGCATTGGCAACGCCGCCTGCCACGCCGTAACCTCTTCCGGCTGCGGTAGCATCCTTCATCTCATCCATGGCCTTGATCTCATCCAACAGGATTCCCTTAGCTTCGAACATACCGGTCAGTTCCTCAAAAGTGATAACAAAGTCTACATCGGAACGAACGGTACGTCTGCTGGCTTCCAGCTTCTTGGAAGCGCAGGGGCCAATGAATACTACGGACGCATCCGGATGTTCCTGTTTGATCAGACGGGCCGTTGCAACCATAGGGGTTAATTCATTACTGATCTTATCAATGGTCTCAGGGAACAAATTCTTCGCCATTACAGACCAGGAAGGACAACAGGAGGTCAGGGCAAACTGCTGCTTACCGGTAGCAACCTCCTTCACGTAGTGCTCCGCTTCCGCCATACATCCCATGTCAGCGCCCAGCGCTGTCTCATAGACATCCGCAAACCCCAATTCCTTCAACGCTGTCTTGAACATCTCAGGTGTCACCTTCGGGCCGAACTGTCCGGCAAATGCAGGTGCTACCTGGGCAATGATCTTCCGGCCGGACTGCATGGCACGGATCAACTGGAAGATCTGAGACTTGTCAGCAATCGCTCCAAAAGGACAACTTACCATACACTGACCGCAGGATACACATTTCTCATTGTCGATCACGGCTCTTCCCACATGGTCAGATGTAATAGCTCCAATACCGCAGGCAGCCTTACAGGGACGCTCTTTGTGACAAATCGCATCATAAGGGCAGATTTCACGACACTTTCCACACTTGATGCATTTTTCCTGATCAATAACAGACTTGCCGTTTTTCATAGAGATCGCACCCTTGGGACAAACACTCTGGCAGGGATGTGCCAGACACCCCATGCAGGAGCTGGTCACCTCATAACGGTTCTCCGGGCAGGCATTACAAGCCGACGGAATGACCTGCATCAGAGGGGGCTCGTAATATTTTTCATCAATATTACTCTCTTCCAGTCCCTGTGTCAGATGTCCGGGATGCTCACGGTTCTCCGGGCGTAAGCTCATACCCATGGCCAGACGGATGCGCTCACGGATGATCGCTCTGTCACGATAGACGCTCTCCCAGAACTCCGACTCTTCATAGTCTACGATCTTATAAGGCAGCGCCTCCATATCATCTTTCAGATTCGTGGAATTGTAAGCCAGATTAGCCACTTCCTTAAATACTCTTCTTCTCCGCTGTCTTACCGGAGTATCGATCCCTCTCATGCTGCTCATATCACATTACCGCCTTTTGATATTTTTTTAACATACTACCCATATTAAACCATACTGCACCTGTAAATGCAAGAAAAATCACAATAAAAATAGGATCCTTCACTGTTTTTCGTGAAAGATCCCATCTTTAGAATTTTTATTCTTTTTACTTCATAACGACTCTCTTGAAGTTCTTCTTACCTCTGCGGACTACCAGACCCTCTCCGTCAAACTGCTCGGGATCGTAAGCGGTCTTCACATCTGTAACCTTTTCATCCGCTACGACAACACCGCCCTGTTCTACGGCACGTCTTGCTTCACTGCGGGATGCGGACAGTCCGGATTTCACCAGAACACCGAGAATATCAATCTTACCATCGGTAAAGTCTGCCTCTGTCAGCTCACTGGTAGGCATTTCTGCGGCGTTGCCGCCGGTAAACAGTGCTCTTGCACTCTCCTGTGCCTTCTTAGCCTCTTCCTCGCCATGTACCAGATTTGTCAGTTCGTATGCCAGAATTTCCTTCGCCTGATTTAACTGGCTTCCTTCCCATTTGTCCATCTCATCGATCTGCTCCAGAGGCAGGAAGGTCAGCATACGCAGGCACTTCAGGACATCAGCGTCTGATACATTTCTCCAGTACTGGTAGAACTCGAAAGGAGTAGTCTTGTTGGGATCCAGCCATACGGCACCCTTCTGGGTCTTACCCATCTTCTTACCCTCGGAATTTAACAGCAGGGTGATGGTCATAGCATAAGCATCCTTGCCCAGCTTTCTGCGGATCAGCTCGGTGCCTCCTAACATATTGCTCCACTGATCATCACCACCAAACTGCATGTTACAGCCGTATTTCTGGTATAAGGTCAGGAAGTCAAAGCTCTGCATGATCATGTAGTTGAACTCTAAAAAGCTTAAGCCCTTCTCCATTCTCTGCTTGTAGCACTCTGCGGTCAGCATACGGTTAACGCTGAAGTGTGCTCCCACATCTCTTAACAATTCCACATAGTTCAGATTCAGCAGCCAGTCCGCATTATTAACCATCAGTGCCTTACCGTCGCCAAAATCAATAAAACGGCTCATCTGCTTCTTGAAGCAGTCTACGTTATGCTGAATGGTCTCCTTGGTCATCATGGTACGCATATCGCTTCTGCCGGAGGGATCACCGATCATTGCAGTTCCTCCACCGATCAGAGCGATGGGCTTGTTGCCTGCCATCTGCATTCTCTTCATCAGACACAGTGCCATGAAATGTCCCACGTGAAGACTGTCTGCAGTAGGATCAAAACCAATGTAGAAGGTAGCCTTTCCATTATTGATCAGTTCCTTGATCTCCTCTTCATCTGTCAGCTGTGCCAGCAGTCCTCTGGCTTTTAATTCATCAAATACTGTCATTTTCTCTTCTCCTTTTTGGGTTCTTTTACTCTGTATACCTTTTTGCATTTTTTGGGAATCGGCTCCAAAGGCACTAAAAAAGCCCGCCCCTTTTCAAAAGGACGAGCTTGATCACTCGTGTTACCACCTAATGTTCCCGCCAGACTCACATCTGACAGCTCAGTAAGTATCTATCAATACTTCGGCCGATATCGGGGCCTGCCGTCCTGATCTACTCGTTCGGAATCCTCTGATAAAAATCTTCTGATCCTTCTCTTTCCACCGGCTGCTCCGGGATGTATTCCTGCTCTGCTTCTGTGCGCCTCTCACCTGCCGGCTACTCTCTGTCAGAAGTGGAGGAACAGTACTTCTTCCCTTCATTGCATTCTTCTTATCATATGTTTGCGCTAAACATGAACTTATTATAGCCAGTTTGCGTTTTTCTGTCAACACCAAAAATATGATCTATTCTCACGATTTATTCTTCAGGCCAGGGCAGATGGGATACTTCCAGCTTCTTGTCACGAAGCATCAGTTCTTTTACGGCCTGATCCGCAGGCTTACCGTCAAAGAGCACTTCATTTACCTGCTCAATAATAGGCAGCTGAACCTCATATTTTTTCGACAGTTCCATGGCAGCCTTGGCAGAATACACGCCCTCTACCACCATCTGAACTTCCTTCATTGCTTCCTCGTAGGACTTGCCCTGCCCGATCAGGATACCGGCACGACGGTTACGGGAATGCATACTGGCGCAGGTCACGATCAGATCTCCGATACCGGTCAGACCACAGAAGGTCTCGAAATTACCACCCATGGCAGTACCAAGTCTGGCGATCTCGGTAATGCCTCTGGTGATCAGTGCTGCCTTCGTATTGTCTCCGTAGCCCAGTCCGTCGGCAATACCGGCAGCCAGCGCTACTACGTTTTTCAGAGCACCGCCCAGTTCAATGCCCAGTACATCCGGGCTGGTATAGACACGGAACACCTCGTTCATGAACAGATTCTGCACATATTCCGCACAGCTTTTACTCTTAGAACCCGCTACGATCGTCGTGGGGATACCACGGCTGACTTCCTCCGCGTGCGTCGGTCCGGACAGTACCGCTACCTGTGCCTGGGGGATCTCATCTTCGATGATCTGTGCCTGGGTCATCAGGGTATGCTCCTCGATTCCCTTGGAGACGCTGACGATTCTCTGTCCCTTCGCCACCAGCGGGCTGATGCGGTGTGCCGTGCTTCTGGTGTAGGAGCTTGCCACTGCCATAACTAACAGATCCTTACCCTCGATCGCAGATTTATCATCCGTAGTAAAGATCATATCCTCCGGGAGCTTTACTCCCGGCAGCATCTTGTGTTCGTGCTTCTCCTGAAGCATCTGAATCTCTGCAGGAACTGCAGACCATACCGTCACCTCATGTCCGTTCTTATGTAATACCACTGACAGACCGATGCCCCAGCTTCCGCCGCCCAATATACATACTTTTGCCATAGCTTATTTATCCTCCCCGGATATTTCTGTCTGCGTTTCTGTTGCCTTTTTCTTGAACAGATAAGTCTTCCTCTCGTTCCCGTGAAGCAGACGGACAATGTTCTGTCTGTGCTTCCAATATGCCATAACCGTGAGAAATGCAGTAATTGCATACATCTCATACAGCTGTGACTGCGGCATGGCACCGAACAGTCCCATCTGTCCGCAGACTACCATTTGGATCATAAATCCAGCATATACCAGCAGTGATCCCAGAGACACGTAATGTGTGGTCAGAAAAGCGCCAAAAAACAGTACCACACCCATCACGATAAAATAGGGGTGGAAAGACAGAATCAGTCCTGCGGTGGCAGCGATACCCTTTCCGCCCTTAAATCCCATATAAAACGGAAAGTTGTGTCCGATAATGGCTCCTGCGCCGGTGTACAGACACAGCAGATAAATATTCTCCGGATGTCCGGTACTGAACAAGGCTCTGGTGATACATACGGCGATGATACATTTTAAACAGTCTCCCGCAAACACGATCAGTCCCGCCTTCGTTCCCAATACTCTTAAGGCGTTGGTGGTACCGGCATTGCCGCTTCCGTACTTACGGATATCGATTCCCTTTGTCTTGCCATAAAAATATGCAGTCTGAAACAGTCCAAATACATAGCCGATGAGTAAACAGATAACACGTTCCATTATTGATCTTTTTCCTTTCGTTCTCTGATGATAAATCTGAGGGGAGTCCCCTTGAACCCAAAGGTCTCTCGGATCTGATTTTCAATATATCTGGTATAGGAGAAATGCATCAGCTCCTTATCGTTTACAAAGATCACGAAAGTAGGCGGTTTTACCGCTACCTGGGTAATATAGTACAGTCTCAGTCTCTTACCCTTATCGGAAGGGGGCTGCTGCATTGCCACAGCCTCTGCCATGATCTCATTCAGCACACCGGTAGCCACACGCATGGCGTGGTTCTCGCTGACAATATCGATGGTCTCGAACAGCTTGGGCAGTCTCTGCCCCGTCTTCGCAGAGACAAACAGAAGCTCCGCATAAGGCATGAAGGATAAGGTATTGCGCACCTTTTCCGTAAATTTGTAAATGGTCTTGTCGTCTTTTTCGATGGCATCCCACTTATTCACTACAATGATCGTCGCTTTGCCTCTCTCATGTGCGATTCCGGCGATCTTCGCATCCTGCTCCGTAACGCCTTCTTCCGCATCGATCATCAGTACCACGACCTCCGCACGCTCCACGGCACTGACGGTACGGACGATCATGTAACGCTCCAGTTCTTCCTTGATCTTATTCTTACGACGGAGTCCCGCAGTATCAATGAATACATATTCCTTGCCATTATAAGTGATCTCAGTGTCCACCGCGTCTCTGGTAGTACCTGCGATATCAGATACGATCAGACGGTTCTCACCCAGCAGCTTGTTGATCAGGGAAGACTTACCTACGTTAGGTTTACCGACGATAGCCACACGGGTGCGATCATCCTCCTCTTCCTCTGCCTGTTCCTTATCAAAATATTCGGTTACAGCCTCTAACATGTCACCGATTCCCAGACGGTTCACCGCAGAGATCGGATGAGGATCGCCGATGCCCAGATTGTAGAATTCGTAAACATCCGCCATATACTTCTGGAAACTGTCTACCTTGTTGACTACCAGTACCACCGGCTTGTGGGAACGGCGCAGCATGTCCGCCACCTTGGAGTCAGCGTCCACCAGCCCTTGCTTTACATCTACCAGGAAAATGATCACATCCGCCGTCTCCATGGCGATCTCCGCCTGCTCTCTCATCTGGGACAGGATCACATCCTTGCTGTCCGGCTCGATACCGCCGGTGTCGATCAGCGTAAATGTCATATCCAGCCAATGGATATCCGCATAAATACGGTCTCTGGTAATACCGGGCGTATCTTTTACGATAGATATATTTTCGCCAGCCAATGCATTGAACAGGGTGGATTTACCTACATTCGGGCGTCCCACCACCGCAACGATGGGCTTGGATTTTCTCTTTGCCATAATTTCCTCCATTCTTACTTCTGATATCTTAGTTCTGCCCGGAACCTTCGATTCCAAGCAAAGCGTCCACAAGATCATATCCGCTTGATTTTACAATATTCACAGGAACTTGTAAAGCCCCCTCCACGTCTGCCAGCGTATAATCGTCCAGAAACAGATCTGCTCCGCTTCTGAGGACATTCCGGGGAAGATACAACGCTTCTCCCAGGTTTTTATCCTTTAACTGCTTCACGATATCCTGCCCGGTCAGAAGCCCGGATACGGTGATCATCTCTCCGAAAAATTCATTGATGATCTCATAGACCTGGATCCGAAGCCCGGGATATTCCTGCATCAGTTCTTCCGACATTCTCTTTAAATAAGGAAACGCCAGTCTGCCCGTCGCCAGGGAGATCTCCCTTGTCCCTTCCCAGGGAAGCTTTGCCCCGGAAGCTTTTTCTATGATACGTCTCTTTAGCGCGTCGTGGAACTCATCCAATAACAGCCGGATCATGCCTACGCCGTTCTCCAGCTGCAGATAACCATCGTAACGTTCCTCCTCCGGCACCTCTCTGCCCGCTAAGATATACCACTCGTCACTCGCCTGGATAAAATGGGTGCCATATTTCTCCATGCAGATCTTCTGGTATTTCTCGATCAGGTCAATGACCTCGCCCGCATCCTGCGCATTGAATGGTTCTAACGGATACAGCCCCTCACGGTATTTGGACAATCCAACCGGTACCACGGAAACGCTCTCCACATTCGGCAGATATTCCATCAGCTTCTGAATGCTGTATTCCAGTTCCTTACCGTCATTCACGCCCTTACACAGTACGATCTGTCCGTTCATCCGAATCCCCGCAGCATTTAAAGTATCCACCTTTTTCAGAGCATCTCCCGCGAAACGATTGTTCAGCATTTTACACCGAAGCTCGGGATTCATGGTCTGGAACGAGATGTTGATGGGGGACAGATGATATCTGCAGATCCGGTCGATATCATGGTCCGACATGTTGGTCAATGTCACATAATTGCCCTGTAAAAAAGACAGGCGGGAATCGTCATCTTTGAAATACAAAGTATCCCGCATGCCCTTCGGCATCTGATCGATAAAGCAGAAAATGCATTTGTTATGACAATGCCTGTATTCATCCATCAGACCGTTCTCAAATTCGATTCCCAGGTCCTCATCGAATTCCTTATCGATCTCTAAGAGCCACTGCTCTCCATCCGGCTTCTCCACCAGCATTTCAATATAAGTATCCTGGGTCAGAAACTGATAATCAAAAATATCCTCGATCTCCGTATTATCTATCGCCAGTACCTTATCTCCCGGAGCAATCTCCAGTTCCTCTGCGATACTGCCCGGCTTTACCGTTTTTACAATATGTTCTTTTTTCTTCATTTTAATCCACCTAACCAGCTTTCTTCTATCCATTGTACAAGAAATTCCTTGACGTGTCACTAGCATAATGATATAAATTAATTGTTATACTCTGAGCAAAAGGCAAGCATCGAAGATGCAGCTTTGTGAATGAAGCTCTGAATATATTTTCGAAATATTTTTACAAACAATAAAAGCTCGTCCAGGAGGGACATCATGCCTAATTTACATGAACTGGAAAATGCCATGCCCGTGGCTCCTTTGAAGATCATCGCTCTGCCTTCCGCAGAAAAAATGGGACGCCGTATCAACGATTACATGGTTGAATTCCGTAAGAGTATCCACAATGACAAAGTTAAAAATGATCCTGCTTTCCACGGCTATATCGAGAGTAATTATCTCGTAGATGTGGATGTACCCCGTTTCGGAAGCGGTGAAGCCAAGGCACAGATCAGTGAAACCATCCGCGGTAAAGACCTGTTCATCTTAACCGATGTGTGCAATCATAGTATTACTTACAACATGAACGGCTATACCAACCACATGTCTCCCGATGACCACTATCAGGATCTGAAGCGTGTTATCGCCGCATGTAACGGTAAAGCACGACGCATCAATGTCATTATGCCCTTCCTCTACGAAGGCAGACAGCACCGCCGCAGCGGCAGAGAGTCTTTGGACTGCGCTTATGCATTGGAAGAATTAAGAGACATGGGAATCGACAACTTTATCACCTTTGATGCCCACGATCCCCGCGTTCAGAATTCCACACCCCTGAACGGCTTTGATAACTTCACCACACCCTATGAATTCATAAAATCACTGTTGAATTCCGAAGACGATATGATCGTGGATAAGGATCATCTGTTAGTCATCAGCCCGGATGAGGGTGCTTTGGACCGTGCTATTTACTTTGCAAGCGTCCTGGGTGTTGATACCGGTATGTTCTACAAGAGACGTGACTACTCCACCATCGTCAATGGTAAAAACCCTATTGTTGCCCATGAATTCTTAGGTGACAATATCGACGGCAAAGACATCATTATTATCGATGATATGATCTCCTCCGGTGGAAGTATGTTGGATACCGCGAAGCAGTTAAAGGCAATGAATGCCAGACGCGTATATATCTGCTGTACCTTTGGTCTGTTCACCGATGGTCTGAAGAATTTCGATGCTGCTTACGAGCATGGCGATTTTGATAAGGTCATTACTACGAATCTTACCTATCTGCCTCCCGAAATCTATACAAGACCTTACTTTGTTGAAGCAGACATGAGTAAGTTCATTGCTTCCCTGATTGACTTCATGAACCATGATGCTTCTCTGTCCAATGTCATGGCTACCACTGATAAGATCCACGGTATTGTGGACGCCTACAACAACCGCAAGGACATGAACGAGTTCCATTTCTAAATTAACTAACGTTAACAGAAAAAAACGCAGAAGCCCTGATTTGCTTCTGCGTTTTTTTGTTAACTTCTACTGGCTTACTCTTCCGCCTTATCGGAATCTTCCTCGTTCACTTTTTTCTTCTCATCTATCGTCTCTTCTGCCGCCGGTCGGATATACTCCGGAAAATCCAGCAGGATCTTGAACAGATCTCCGTCTAACCGGATCTGAAATTCTCCATGCTGTGCCTGCGTAAGATTCTTCGCGATATACAGTCCAAGCCCACTGCCTTCCGTGGTGCGGGAAGCGTCTCCGCGGATAAAACGCTCCGACAATTCCTCTCCCTTTAAATTCATAGGTCTGTCAGAAATATTTTTAAGAGAAGCAACAACTCTGCCACCTTCTACCTGCATCTCCAAATAGACTCTGGTTCCCTCCAGCGCATATTTACAGATGTTCTGAAAGAGATTCTCGATAATTCTCCACATTCTGCGGCTATCCGCATAGATCATACCCGGCTGGTCACTGCCGTCGAAAATAATCTGCAGCTTTTTCTCCCCCAGTCTGTCAGAGAATTCTCCCACTGCCTGGTTCAACAGCTCCGTCAGATTTAACGGCTCTAAATTCAATACAATATTACCGGAAGAGATTTTCGAAGCTTCCACCAGGTCATCTGTCAACTGTTTCAGCCTCTGGGACTTGCTGTCCAGTACGGCAATATAGCTCTGTGCCGGTTCCTCCGTGATTTTCAGGCGTTTCAGCAGATCCACATAATTGATAATGGAGGTCAGCGGCGTCTTGATATCATGGGAGACATTAGTGATCAGGTCAGACTTCATCTGTTCGTCCTTCATGCTGGTACTTACCGCCTTACGGATACCTTCACCGATGTTATTTACCGCATCCGCCATCTCCCTATTGTCTCCGTGAAGCGCCTCCGTATCCAGCTTATAATCCACCTCGCCGTCACGGATCCTACGTATTCCTTCCACAATATCGATCTGTTCCGCTTTCTGTTTAAATCGCAGCACACCCACGATACCGTCCAGTACAATGGCTGCCAGTGCCGGAAGCAGCCATAAGGCTCCTCTGTCCCGCAGCAGATAGGCTGCAAATATTCCCGCCAGATTGGCAAGCAGGAACAGATTATACGGAATCAGGGAGCTGATGGCGGAATTTCTGTGGGATACCACAAAATGTACCGCTTTTCCGAAGCTGCTCGTAAGCCAATGTAGGAAACTGTCACTCCACATATTGTGGGATTTGATCCTGCGCATGAAGCTGTACCAGAATACGTTAAATCCCATGCTGACTGTAAATCCATAGATGGCAAATACGCCGTATGCCGCCAGTCTCGTATATTCTCTGCCCTGAATCTCAGCATGGCTTAAGTAAACCCTGTTTGCCGTATCCATCAGGTAATCATAGCCTATTCTTCCCGCATAGATGCATGCCACAAAAGCAAGCAGCATAAATTCGATCCACACATGGTCAATACCGTTCAAATACAGAACCGGTTCATCCTCTTCATCATATGCAACACCTGCCGTCACTGTCAGATATATACCGATGAGCAGCCACAGAACCACTAGCAGGATCCCGCCACCAATGAGATACCATATATTCGGTACGATCCTCTGAAATACCACATTTGCATTATAGAAGGAGTCTCCCGCCACCGGATAATTCGTATCCACGGCGATCCAGATATGTGTCATATCCGGATAGGCATAATCATATTCCTTGAGATAATGATAGATCTCACTCTCCGTCATACCGGTATTACCGGTAAATTCCAGACTGTCGGGATAATAGATCAGATAACGTCTGTATTCGGAAAAATAGTCCGTGATCTCATTATCCGAACTGTTCTCAATCTCCGATACGTTGGTATAAGTCCTGGTAATACCGTCCGGGGTCACCATACGGACCGCGTATTTCAGATTTCCTGCATTTTCCCGGTACAGATCGTTACAGTTCTGATATTGTTCGTAACTGGCAGCCAGGGTATTTACCGTCAGTTCCAAATTGTTCTGCAACGCTATATAGTCAACCCAGTTACTTGCATGGGCAGTCAGCTGTTTCTCTCCGTCCACAGTGGCGTACCGGTTCACGATCATGGGAAAATATACGGTAATTGTTCCGTCATCCTCCCTGGATACCCGGATATCCTGTGCGCTCTCCTTCACGAAATAAGTAAATGCCAGATCCTCCAATCGATCAGTCCTCTGACTCTCCGGAATGGCTTCTATCGCCCGTAGCACCGCATCCTGTTCCTCCACAGTCTGTTCTGCTTCCGCCACAAATTCCAGTTGTCCGTCTCCATCCAGTTTAAAATGCTCCGGAGAGGTCACGGGACCGAAATAATTGACGAAATCAGACATACTCATGATACGGTCCGTATACTCCACGCCGTATCTTCCCCACTTGATCAGATCTTCCAGTTCATAGACCGCCGTTACCGTGCAATCCACACCACCGCTTTTTGCAGATGCGAATTTTGTAATATCGATCTTCTTATAGGGATCAAACTGGTCATTGGTCTCAATTTCCCCCTTGATCACCATAAGCTGTAGGATGTCCGATACCGCACTCCGAAAAAGATCATGAAAAATCACGGAATCCTCAAATTCCGTCTCTGCATCCAATGGTGATAATTCATATACTTTGGTTCCGTCCGCGGTATCCACTGCAAGATAAGAATTGAATAGGACTGCAGCAATGGCAACTAACAGAAGCAATGCCGCCGTCTGCTGTACCAGCCCCAGTACCAGCCGCTTTAATGTCTGTTTTCTCATGTCTGCTCCTTATCAATTTTATAACCGACCCCCCATACCACCTTCAGATATCTCGGTTCCTTGGGATTGATTTCTATTTTTTCACGGATATGCCGTATATGTACGGCTACCGTATTGTCCGCTCCGATAGCATCCTCATTCCAGATGCTTTCGTAGATCTGATTGATAGAAAATACCCGTCCCTGATTCTTCATCAGAAGCAATAAAATATTGTACTCAATGGGAGTCATTTTCACCGGTTCGTCGTCCACTGTCACCTGCTTGGTGTCATCGTTTAATATAAGTCCTCCCACCTGATAGATTGCCTTATTCTCCCCGGTGAGGCTTCCCAGTGAAGTATATCTGCGCAGATTGGACTTCACTCTTGCCACCAGCTCCAGAGGATTGAAGGGTTTGCAGATATAATCATCTGCACCGATATTCAATCCCAGGATCTTGTCCGTGTCCTCTGATTTGGCAGATAAAATAATGATGGGGATACTGCTGTATTCCCGAATCTTTAATGTTGCCCGGATTCCGTCTAACTTCGGCATCATAATATCCATGATCAGCAGGTGGATATCCTCCTTGTCCAGAATCTGAAGCGCCTGCTCCCCATCATAGGCTTTGTAGATCTTATAACCGTCCTGACTCAAATAAATTTCTATCGCATCTACGATCTCTCTGTCATCGTCACACACTAAAATGTTTGCCATACTTCCCTCGTTTCTGCGTCTGCACGCTTGCTCCCACCTAACATGATCAACAGTTGTTTTTCAGCATTAAAAACGCTGCAAGATTCCCTCTTTGTCCGTGGCTGGCACGGTGTGAAAATAAATATTCCGGATTATGACAGGTGCAGACATCCGTCACTGTCAGATGCTTGGGCAGTATCCCTGCCTTTAACAGAATACTTTCATTTGCCTTCCACAGATCCAGCTGATATTTTCCATCCGCCTTCCCCGGCTGTAAGATCTCCTTCGGAAAGCCCTCTCTGAATTGTTCTGCCACTTCCTCACTCACTTCATAGCAGTCTACACAGATGGACGGTCCGATGGCCGCAATCAGATCCTTCGGATCACTATGAAAATGTTCCCGCATAAATTGTACCATGCAGGCACCCATTCCCGCCACAGTTCCCCTCCATCCGGAATGTGCCAGTCCGATAGCTTTCTTCACCGGATCCACAAAATATAAAGGTACACAGTCCGCATAAAAAGTCACCAAAGCCATTCCCGGAATATTCGTCGCCAGTCCATCCACGTCATCATAAGCGGAAGGTTCGGTAATACCGTTCCCCAGATCCGCTTCCGTCACCAGACGGATATTGGTGGTATGAGTCTGTTTTGATGCCACCATATGTTCCGGATCGGTTCCTAACACCTCGCCGATGCGTCTGTAATTTTCCCGGACACATTCCGGATCATCCCCTCTGGAAAAGCTTAAGTTCATCGTGGAGTAGATTCCGCTACTGACACCACCGATTCTGGTGGTAAATAAATGCTCCACAACTCCGGTCTTCTCTAACTTCGGGAATACCAGATATTCCAGTTCTCCTTGTTTTCTCTGCTGTATACCGTCCGGATTCCCGCCGCTATTTCTTATTAACTGATACATTCTCTATCTCCTTGTACGATAATGATGTAAAAAAGCATTGGGAACCCAGATGATCTGTTCTCCCTGTATCGCCACTACATCATAACGCACCCATGTGTTCTCATCATATTTATGCAGGATTCTATAATAATCCGCTACTTCACAGATCATTTTCTGTTTTGCCGGCGTTACAGCCTCCAGTGCCGATCCTTTTTCTGTTCCGGCACGGTATTTCACTTCCACGAAAACAAGATATTTCCCGTCTCTGCCGATAATGTCGATCTCTCCATTTCTCCCTCTGCGAAAATTCCGCTCTAAAATCCGCATTCCCTGCTTTTCCAGATAGTCTGCCGCTATCTGCTCATACACATTCCCCGTCTGTCTGGTATTCAAGTTTTCTGTTTTCCCCCGTTTGCTACGCTCTCCTTCACCATGCGGTGGTCTACCGCATCTACGAATACCAGGATCTCCGCCACCACCTCGTATAATTCCGGTGGGATCATTTCTCCGATATCCAGGCGGGACAGTGTGTCTGCCAGTTTATCATCCCGATGGATCGGGACACTGCTTTCCTGTGCCTTTTCTATAATCTTCTCTGCCAGGATTCCCTTACCGCTGGCTACGACTCGCGGTGCATCATCGGAAGGGTCGTATTCCAGTGCTATTGCCTGTTTTACCTTCTTTTTTTCGTCGTCCATTGTTTCTCCCCCCGGGTAGTTCTAAACATACACGATTTCTCCGTGCTGCGCACTCTCGAAATCGCAACATACATTCGTATTCCGGACTATTGTCCTACATACACGATCTCTCCGTGCTTCGCACTCTCGAAATCGCAACATACATTCGTATTCCGGACTATCGTCCTACATACACGATCTCTCCGTGCTGCGCACTCTCGAAATCGCAACATACATTCGTATTCCGGACTATCGTCCTACATACTCATGTATGTTTACTTCTCTCATAGAAAGCATCCGTTGCCTGCAAGCAGTCACGTCTGCTTTCTATGGAGAAGTTATGTTCTCACGTCAAAAGCGTATCTCGCTATCGGAACACTTCTCTCTGTCTTAACAAGCGGTGCCATAGCCTGGGCGGTCTGTTGTAACTCTGTTCGCAGTGTGGTCTCGCAATTACAGTCGTAACCTCTCTTTTTCAGCCTCTGTGTCAACACATCCATATTTGATTCCAGATAATCCAGTATTGCATCATTCTGCACGTAGAATTTGGTGCTTACTTTCACATCCTGCATTGCCACATAGACATCCAACGGTCCCAGATGCTCCATGTCCAGGTGCAGAAGAGCGCTGACCTGTCCGTCTCTTTTGGCGAGATTTTTCTTGTTTGTGTATACAAACAGTTCCCCTGTCTTATGTTCTCCCTGCCGCAGATGCAGCGGCAGCTGAATATACGCATAGGTCTGATTGATCTGCTGTAGGAAATCCACATTCCGGCTTAAGTTCGACACCGCCTGATATACCTGGGAGCCACTCTGTCCGTTCTCTCCCAAAGCATCGGCAAATCCCTTCAGCTGCCGCCCCAGCCTCTGGTACAGCTGTTCCACCTTCTCCGGAGACTCCACATCCTCCGGGCGTAAGCTCCAGCTGTCCAGTAACAGCTTTCCCGGCAGTTCCGTCACTTTAGAGTCCTGTAATACCCTGTGTAACAGATGCACATCCTTTGTATCCAGTCCCTGCTTCAGTAATTTCTGTATGTTCTTAAGCTGTGCCGTCACTGACTCATCCGAATCCGCTTCTTTTACTGTGGTATCTGACAGCCTGCCCATATTCTCTTCGGATATCTCTTCCGGCTGCAGTATTTCCGGTTTTTCCTCCACAATGGTCTGTAACGGCTGTGTGTTCTCTGCCTGCACCGTATCCGCTACTCCGGACACTTCTCCTTCTGCCAGCAGCAGGTCTGTAATTGCCTGATATAACCCGGCAGCCTGCTCCACATCCCCGCCTGCTACCATCTCCTGTAATGTAGCCGTCAGTGCTTCGGAAGCATCCGCAATTCCTTCTGTCAGCTGATGCGTCAGATTCCGGTAGGATGCCATCTGCGAAATATTTTCTTCCGTCACCGGCAGTTCCAGTCTGTGAAGATTTACAATATCCATAATCTCAGCATCCGGAAAAGTATTGCTCTCATGCCAGATCTGCTGCAGCGTATTTTTATCGATGGGAAGCCCCGCATCCATCAGCTGCTTTGTCATTGCCACCGTATTTTCATTTGTTGGAAGCGATGCCATATCCAAAGCCTTCCGTACTGTTCCTTCTGTTGCCATATTCGTAAACAGTGGGCTTAAGTTCAGCGTCTGCCCATTGCTTTTTACCTGAAAGGTGATATTCTGCCCCAGATCCAGACGGATATCCGCATCCACCTTCGCATCAATCAGCACATCCTGCAACAGGCGGATCTGTGCGTTGCTGCCCTCCCTGGAGACAATCTCTCCCCGCAGGGTCTGTCCCGGCACCAGCGAACGGATCTGACGATTCGCCTGCTCCGCATTTTCACTGTCCGGTATCTGTATTCTGTTGTTATCCGCAATTTTATCCTGCGTAAACCACCCTGTCAGCTTCATTTTTTGTCTCCTCCGGCATTTCCCTTAAAAGCCGAAATTCTTAATAAAACTGTGTCTGTGAATCGGTGTCGGTCCGTATTCCTTCAACGCCGCAATGTGCGCTGCACTGCCGTAGCCCTTGTTGGAAGCAAAATCATATTCCGGAAATACGTCAGCGTACTGTTCCATGAGCCGGTCCCTGGTCACTTTCGCGACAATGCTTGCTGCTCCAATGGAAATACTCTTGGCATCGCCCTTAATAATGGGAACCTGTCTGATGTTCACCCCCGGGATCGTTACGGCATCATTTAACAAAAGATCCGGTGCAGGAGTTAATTTACCGATTGCCTCCCGCATAGCCTCATAGGTTGCCTGCAAAATATTGATCTCATCAATTCGTTTTGGAGAAGCATAACCCACTGCCCAGGCAACAGCTTCCCGTGTGATCACATCATACAGCTCTTCTCTCTTTTTTTCGGATAATTGCTTGGAATCATTAATATACAAAATATGGCAGTCCTTGGGCAATATCACCGCACCTGCCACCACCGGTCCCGCCAAAGGTCCTCTTCCCACTTCGTCGATCCCGCAGATATAAGAATACTGTGCATATTCTCTCTCGTATTTTTTCAGATTTTCGATACGTTGTTTTTCTTTTTCCAGGGCATCCAGCTTTTTCCGGGCACTTGCCACCAGCTTCTGTACGCCACTTCTTGGATCCGTCTCATACTCTGCTATAAATTCAGGCAGCTTTTCCGTAGAAGCTGCCTGTAATATTTCTTTGATCTTTGCTGCACTTTCCATTTGTTTTCCCTCATCTGAAGTCCGGTCACTGATGCTTCAATACTCCGAAATCGGAAAGCGGCCAGATGCGCAGCCACGCTTTTCCGATAATATCCTCTCTCTTAATGTTGCCCACCATATCGGTCCGGCTGTCACTGGAGTTGTTACGATTATCACCCATAACAAAATATTCGTCCTCTTCCAGCACAATAGGATCTGCCGCTCTGCCGATGGTCTCCGGTTTGATCACTTCCCGTCCGTAAGACTCTTCCAGTTTTTCACCGTTTATGTAAATACTGCCGTCCTCCATGATCTGTACCGTCTCCCCGGGCAGACCGATGATTCGCTTGATATAGTAGGTATTTGACTGATACTGAAATGGAAATACAATAATGTCAAAACGCTCCGGATCATGGAAACGATAACTCAGCTTATCCACAATCAGATTATCCCCGTTGTGAAGGGTATTCTCCATAGAGGCTCCCTCCACTTCGGTACGTTGTCCTACGAAGGTGATCACAATCCATACTGCACCCAGAACACAAAGCAGGTAAATGGCAGTGTTTAAAAATTCTTTCAATACTTTATTCATTGTCTGAATCTATCCTCTCCAGTGTCATTCTTCCCAGCTTACCGCTGCGGAAATCATCGATCAGAAGTCCGGATGCCTTTACCAGGTCCAGCTGTTCTCCCTTCGAATAACATTTGCGGCTCTCTGCCACCGCTTCCAGTATTTCTATGGGTTTACCCGCAGGATCTGCTGCGTAGCGTTCCTGCAGTGCCTTCGGATACAACTCTTTGATGGCTCCGATGAGATCACATGCCAGTTCATCGGGAATTAATATCTCATCATTCATGGATCCTATAAACGCCAGCCGCATTCCCACCTGCTGGTCCTCAAACTTTGGCCACAGGATACCGGGGGTATCCAAAAGTTCCAGCCCCTTGTTCAGGCGGATCCACTGTTTTCCTTTTGTCACACCGGGCTTATTGCCGGTCTTTGCACAGGCTTTGCCTGCAAAGGAATTAATAAAAGTGGATTTCCCTACATTGGGAATTCCTACGACCATTGCACGGACCGGACGATTTACAATTCCACGCTTCCTGTCACGCTCGATTTTTTCCTTACAGACTTCCTGTACCAGTCCCTGAATGGATTTGATTCCCATTCCGGTACGGGAATTAATCTCCAGCACTCCCATTCCCTTTGCGGCAAAATATTCCACCCACTTTTTATTCCAGACAGGATCTGCCAGGTCGGATTTGTTCAATAAAATAATCCTGGACTTTCCCTTTCCAAGTTCATCAATGTCGGGATTTCTGCTGCTGATGGGAATTCTGGCATCTACCAGTTCAATGACCAGATCGATAAGTTTTATATTTTCCTGCATCATACGACGTGCTTTGGTCATATGGCCGGGATACCACTGATAATTCATTCGTTTCCTCTTTCCTTTATTGCTGCATTCCTTTATTTGATAAATCCCATACCTTCCGTAGAAGATTTTAGATGAAACCATGCCTTGCCAACGATATCATCCTCATCCACCGGACCGATATTTGCTGATCTGCTGTCTTCACTGTTATTGGGATTATCTCCGATGCAGAAATATTCTCCGCTTCCAAGAATCAGTTCATTTTCTGCAATACCGGCATCCAGTATCCGCTCTTTGACCCAGATACTCTGCTGACCGTTCACATACATTGTTCCGTCTGCGATCCGGACTTTATCCCCCGGTCCTGCCACAACTCTCTTGATATAATAATGGGAATTCTCATTACCATTGGGTAGAAATGCCACAACATCTCCTGCCTTGGGGGACGACAGGATATAGGTGAAACGGTCAATGTAGATCTGCTGTCCGTTCTCCAGTGTCGGTTCCATGGACATACCCACCACTCTTGCCGATCTTCCGAGGAAGATCACCATAACTCCGGCAAGAAACACAGACAACGCAATACCGAAGATCCAACTGAATATCTCCCGCAAAAGTGCCTGGCTGATCTTTTTCTTTTTTTTGTAAAAACTTAATCCTTTATTTCTCAATGTTATGCCCTATCTCGTTATCCAGGTTTACATGTCACAGTGTACCATATCCGGGGTGCTTTTTCAAATATAAAAGGCAGCTGTATTAAAACAGCTGCCCTCACCGGTCAATACAATTATTTTACTAATTCCTTAACCTTTGCCTTCTTACCAACACGATCTCTTAAGTAATTCAGCTTAGCGCGTCTTACTTTACCCTTTCTTACAACTTCGATCTTCTCTACATTGGGAGAGTGTAAAGGCCAGGTCTTCTCTACGCCGATTCCGTTAGAAGTCTTTCTAACAGTGAAAGTCTCTCTGTTGCTGCCGCCCTGTCTCTTCAGTACAACGCCCTCAAACACCTGGATTCTCTCACGGTTACCCTCTTTGATCTTGCCGTATACCTTAACGGTATCGCCAACTTCAAACTGGTCAACGGTCTCTTTTAACTGTTCTGCTTCGATCTCTTTGATAATGTTACTCATAATGAGCCTCCTTCATAAAATGGATGTTCTTAATACGCTTATTGGTAACAGAGGACCATCTCGTTTTCACAACATTCAGATTTTATCATAAGCCTGCATAAAAAGCAAGCTTTTTTTATTTATACAACCACCAGATCACGGGATCCGACAGATTCAGCCCCAACCGTTCCTGCAGTTGTATGGACGCTTCATTTCCATTCACAATATGGGCATAGGGTATCATCCCCTGTTCTCTCTGTTTGTTGATCAGATAGCCTTCCAGGGATGCTGCAAGTCCTTGTCTGCGGTATGCATCCTCCACATACAGCATTCCCATGCTGCCGTCATTGTGACATCCAATGAAGCCACAGAGCTTTCCATCAATATAGATGCCGAAGACATCTCCGGCCACAATCCTCTCCCGGACATAAGTCTCGTCTCCCAGATGATAATGCTCCGCCACATAAGGAATCTCTTCCACTGTCAGCTGCCGGATGTCCTTGTGCCTCACCGGAAGTGGTTCCCCTCTGGTATAGCATGCCTGGGAACATAGCATACTGCCATGATACCCCAAGATTTCACTGACGCGTTCATTCCAACGGCCTGTCACAGTCACAATACTATGCTCCGACACATCTTTCGGAATCAGCGGCAGCATTTTCTCCAAATGTTCCTCATCCTCCGCATTCAGCATGGCATTGCCGATCTCCGGCAGATAGATCAGTATATTTTTCCCTTCCGCATAGAGAATTTCTCCCTGTCCTCTGGAAAGCGTCTCCATCATATGAATAAAAATACGTTTCTTCGCGGAAAGTTTTTTGATGACCCGCTGTTTTTCCTGATATTTTGCATAGAGGTCCGGACGGCGTTCTTCGGTGCGTCGCTCGGACTGTTCCCGGCGCCAGGCGTTTATTTTCTTATGATTGCCGGATAAAAGCACCTCCGGTACCTTCTTTCCATGCCAGTCCTCCGGGCGGGAATACTGGGGATATTCCAGCAGATCGTTATGAAAGCTCTCTGTCTCGGCGGATTCGTCGTTATTAAGCACTCCGGGTACCAGTCGCGCCACAGCGTCCACCACGACCATGGCAGCCAGCTCTCCACCGGTAAGAACATAATCTCCGATAGAGATATAATCGGTTACTACTTCCTCCAATACTCGCTCATCAATTCCTTCGTAATGTCCACAAAGTAATACCAGTTCCTCTTCCCCGGACAATTCCTTTGCCTTTTTCTGTGTAAAAGGCTCTCCCTGGGGAGTCAGATAGACACAGCGGATCTTTTTTTCTCCTGCTACCGCCCGGTAAGCATCATAGACCGGCTGTGCCTGCATCAGCATTCCGGCGCCGCCGCCATAAGTGTAATCATCTACTTTTCCATGCTTGTCCTGTGTGTAATCCCGGATATTCACCGCATCGATGGAGATCAGATCTTTCTCCGCTGCCCGTCCCAGTATGCTGGTCGCCAGTCCCTGCTGCACCATCTCCGGGAACAGGGTCAGAATGTGAAACTTCATCATAAGTCAAGCAATCCTTCCAATACATGTACCTGCATCATGCCGTTTTCCACGTCCACGTTCAGTATACACTGTTTGATAGCGGGCAAAAGCAGGCTTCTGCCATCTGCCATTTCCACTTCGTAAACATCATTGGCACCGGTCTCAATGACATCCTTTACCGTACCTAATTCCGCGCCATCCTCATCCTGTACCTTAAGTCCGATCAGGTCTGCAATGAAATACTCGTCTCTTTGCAGGCGCACTGCATTTTTACGGGTCACATACAGGCTTTTCTGACGATATTTTTCTATATCATTAATGTTGTCCAGTCCTTTGAACTTCAGGATCACAAACTGTTTAAAGAACTTGACGCCTTCGATTTCCAGATTTAATTTTTCCCTGCCGGTGTCCAGAACGACTTCCCTTAATCTGCGGAATCTTCTGGGATCATCCGTGGTAGGATATACCTTTACTTCTCCTCTTACCCCATGGGTGGAAGTGATAATGCCGACCTGTAACAGATCTTCCATATAGTCTTACTCCATTCCGGCTGATAGCCAAAAAACGGAGAAACACACATCTGTATGTTTCTCCGCTCAACGTCTGTGATCTTATAACTTGAATTAAACGATCTCAACGTCCACTCTTGTGTTGTCTTTGGATGATGCTGCCTTCACAACGGAGCGGATTGCTTTTGCAATACGTCCCTGCTTACCGATCACCTTACCCATATCGGACGCAGCTACATGAAGTTCAAGGACGATATTTTTTCCTTCTGTCTTCTCAGTTACAACTACTTCATCCGGATTATCAACGAGTGCCTTTGCAACTACTTCTACTAGTTCCTTCATAATCCACCTCCGATGAATAGATATTTAGAACTTATTTCTCGATTCCTGCAACCTTGAAAAGCTTAGCAACCTGCTCGGTAGGCTGAGCACCGTTCTGTAACCACTTCTTAGCAAGTTCTTCGTTGATCTTGAAAGTGGAAGGATCGGTGGAAGGATCATAAGTACCGATCTCCTCAATGAATCTACCGTCTCTGGGAGAACGGGAATCTGCTACGATGATTCTGTAAAAAGGAGCCTTCTTCTGTCCCATTCTTCTTAATCTGATCTTTACTGCCATTTCTTTTTCCTCCATTAATAAAAATAAAATAATTTATATGATAAGAACTGATTGTTCATATCGGACTTAAGTTTAGTAAATAAAAATGCTAGAAAAATCTGCCACCCATGCCGGGAAATTTACCACCGCCGAACATACCGCCCATGCCGCCGCGGCCTTTTTTGCCGCCGCCAAACTGCTTCATCATCTTCTGGGTCTGCTCGAACTGTTTGATAAACCGGTTCACTGTTGCGATATCTACGCCAGCGCCCTTTGCAATGCGGTGCTTTCTCTGAGGGGTCAGGATCTTGGGATTCCTGCGTTCTTCCTTCGTCATGGATAATACGATAGCTTCCGTTCGCTTCATCTGGGTCTCATCGATGGCACCCTCTAAATCCGATGCCTTGATACCCATTCCGGGAAGCATCCCTAAGATACTGGTTAAGCCACCCATGTTGCGCATCTGCTTCATGCTCTCCAGGTAATCTTCAAAATCGAATTTACCTTTCTTCATGCGGCCGGCCATATCACGGCTCTTCTCCTCATCGATGTCAATGCTTGCCTGAGCCTTATCAATGAGGGATAACACATCGCCCATTCCCAAAATACGGCTTGCCATACGGTCGGGGTAGAACTGCTCTAAGTCAGACAGCTTCTCTCCCATACTTACAAAAAGAATCGGCTTACCTGTGACTGCTTTGATGGAAAGTGCTGCACCACCTCTGGTATCGCCGTCCATCTTGGACAGGATCACACCGTCGACGCCCACCTTTTCATCGAATTCCTTTGCTACATTTACAGCATCCTGACCAGTCATGGCATCGACTACCAACAGTGTCTGATGCACTGTCACGGTCTCTTTGATCTCCTGAAGTTCCGCCATCATGTCTTCATCCACATGAAGTCGTCCGGCAGTATCGAGAATTACTACATTATGGCCATTCTTCTCCGCATATGTGATCGCATTCTGTGCAATCTCTGCAGGCTTGTGATCCGTTCCCATAGAGAACACATCGACTTCCTGCTTCTTACCGTTGATCTGTAACTGTTCAATGGCTGCGGGACGGTAAATATCGCAGGCTACCAGCAGCGGCTTTTTGCCCTTGAGCTTCAGCTTGCCGGCAATTTTCGCAGTTGCTGTGGTCTTACCTGCACCCTGAAGACCTACCATCATGATAACAGTAATGGCCTTACCAGGCTGCATGGCGATCTCTGTGGTCTCACTACCCATGAGGCTTACCATTTCTTCATTTACGATCTTGATCACCATCTGTCCGGGATTCAGACCGTTCATGACATCCTGGCCAATGGCACGTTCCTCCACTGCCTTCACGAACTGCTTGACTACCTTGAAGTTAACATCTGCCTCCAGGAGCGCCATCTTGACTTCCTTCAGTGCGGACTTGACATCCTCTTCCGTCAGACGGCCTTTGCTTCTTAAGTTTTTAAAAACATTTTGGAGTTTGTCTGTTAAACTTTCAAATGCCATTTGCTGCTCCTTACCATTCCTTTAAAAGGGATCTGGACAATTCTCGGATGCGTCTCATCCGTTCTTCAGGATCTGTGGTATCCTCCGCAGTCAGCTGTTCGATCTCACCGATCTTCTCCTTGGCTGCCATGAAGCGTTCTACCAGATGAAGCTTGCTTTCATAATCCTGCAGGATCTTATCGCAACGCTTGATCAGATCATGGACGCCCTGCCTGCTGATGCCCTGTTCTCCAGCGATCTCACTGAGAGACATATCATTATATACTGCATCCTCATACACTCTCTGCTGATGCTCGGTGAGAAGCTCACCGTAGAAATCATACAACAGATTTTGTTCCAAAATCCTGTCCATCTTATCCAGTGCCTTTCTCTAGGTCATGCGATATGCACCTTGGCTATCATACTATAGAAAGTCCTAGGTGTCAAGTATTTTTTCTTTACACCTTTGCTATATAAATTGAAAGTTAGTGAAGAAATGCTATCGAATCTCCGTAGCTCGCATTGGGGCTAAGAACCGCAGACCCGCTTCCGCTTCGGACGCAGAC